>DCZC01000031.1:12657-12904 GCA_002331565.1 Gemmatimonas sp. UBA2094 | reverse complement strand
CTCGGCGATACGGCGCGGGCGCTCGTTGCGCGCGGGGCCACGCTGCTGTCGGCTCCGTACCCGTTCGGCGTGGGCGGCACCACCGCGTGGCTCAAGGCGGCGGCCGATGCGTGGCGCGTGAACGACGCCCATTTCGAGAGCTCAGTGGCGCCCAATGCCGACCGCGCCCGCGTGGCGCTGTCGCGCTATCGGGAGCGTCTCGCCGGAAAGCGCCTGTTCATGTTCCCCGACTCGCAGCTCGAAATTC
>DCZC01000031.1:11949-12488 GCA_002331565.1 Gemmatimonas sp. UBA2094 | reverse complement strand
TCCCCGACTCGCAGCTCGAAATTCCGCTCGCCCGGTTCCTGCATGAGGAGTGCGGGATGGAGCTCGTCGAGGTGGGCACGCCCTATCTCGATCGCCTGCTCATCGAGGCGGAGCTTTCCCGCCTGCCCGACACGGCGCAGGTCAGCGAGGGGCAGGACGTGGAAAAGCAGCTCGATCGCTGCCGCGAGGCGCGCCCCGATCTCACGGTGTGCGGCCTCGGCCTCGCCAATCCGCTCGAAGCCGAAGGGCTGCGTACCAAGTGGTCCATCGAACTCGTCTTCTCGCCGGTACATGGCTACGAGCAGGCGGGCGATCTGGCAGAACTCTTTGCGCGCCCGCTCGAGCGCGCGCAGCGACTCGCGGTCTGAGGCGGCCATGGAACTGACGCTCTGGACCTACGAAGGCCCGCCGCACGTCGGCGCGATGCGCATCGCCACCAGCATGACGGGCGTGCACTACGTGCTGCACGCCCCGCAGGGCGACACGTATGCCGATCTCCTCTTCACCATGATCGAGCGGCGGGATCGCCGCCCGCCCGT
>DCZC01000031.1:0-11753 GCA_002331565.1 Gemmatimonas sp. UBA2094 | reverse complement strand
ACACCACCTTCCAGGCGCGCGACCTTGGCGGTGACACGGCGGAGCTGGTGAAAACGTCGGTGCGTGACGCCTACGAGCGGTTCAAGCCCGATGCGCTGCTCGTGGGTGAGTCGTGCACGGCCGAACTCATTCAGGATCAACCGGGGTCGCTGGCTCAGGGAATGTCACTGCCGGTGCCGGTGGTGCCGCTCGAATTGCCGGCATACAGCAAGAAGGAGAACTGGGGCGCCAGCGAGACCTTCTATCATCTCGTGCGCGCCCTGCTGCAACCGTTGGCCCCGCCGCCGGGCACGGCCCGCGAGCCGGTGCTCGACGTAGTGCGCCGTGAGGGGCGCCGTCCGCGGGCCAATCTGCTCGGCGCCACGGCGCTCGGCTTCCGCAACCGCGACGACGTGCGCGAGATCACGAGGCTGCTCGGCGACCTCGGCGTGGACGTGCACGTGTGCGCGCCGCACACCGCCACCGTGGCCGACATCCGTCGCATCCCCGAGGCCGACTTCAACATCGTCATGTATCCGGAGGTCGCGGATACGGCGGCACGCTGGATCGAAAAGACGTTCCGCATGCCCACGGTGAAGACGGTGCCCATCGGTGTCCTCGCCACGCGCGAGTTCGTGCAGGAGATCGGCGCCGTGACCGGCATCGATGTGCAGCCGATGCTCGAACACGAGCGGGCGGGGACGGCCCAGGTGGATGCCAGCCGGTCGCTGCTGCCGTGGTACTCGCGCAGCGTCGACAGCACGTATCTCACCGGCAAGCGGGTGTTCGTTTTCGGCGACGCCACGCACGTACTGGCCGCGGCCCGCATCGCGAAGGACGAACTGGGCTTCGAGGTGGTGGGCATCGGCACATATTCGCGCGAGTTCGCCCGCCCGGTACGGGAGTACGCGGCGACGATCGGCGTGGAAGCGCTCATCAGCGACGATTACCTCGCCGTGGAGCAGAAGGTGAGCGAGCTCGCCCCCGAGCTCGTCCTCGGCACGCAGATGGAGCGGCACATCGCCAAACGGCTTGGCGTGCCGTGCGCCGTAATCAGCGCGCCCATCCACGTGCAGGATGTGCCCGCGCGGCACTCGCCGCAGATGGGTTTCGAAGGCGCCAACGTGATCTTCGATACGTGGGTGCACCCGCTGATGATGGGGCTCGAGGAGCATCTGCTGCACATGTTCCGCGACGACTTCGAATTCGGTGACGGGCACGCCCCCTCGCATCTGCACAACGCCGCGCCGAAGGCCGGTCTTGGCCGCGAACCCTCGGCCGTTTCCGACAACGCCTATACCACGGCCAGTCGTACGGAGTCACACGAGATCCTCGTGCCCGAAGCGGCCAGCGCCGTTGGACTCACCGAGGAAGAGTCCGAATTCACGCCGGACACGTCTACGCCGGTCGTGGTGACCAGCGCGCGCTGGTTGCCGCCGGCCGAAGCGGAGCTCCGGAAGATCCCGTTCTTCGTGCGCGGCAAGGCCCGCCGGAATACGGAACGGTATGCGATCGAGCACGGGATCGCCGAGATCAGCGTGGATACCCTGTACGACGCCAAGGCGTTCTATGGCCGCTGACACCCGCACCCCCGAAATGCGCGTCTGCATCACGACGCTCGATGCCCACCTCGCCGACGCGTTCGCACGCGCTAAGCAGGGGCTCGGCCGCATTCCGGGGCTGCAGGTGTCCATGCACATCGCTGCCGACTTCCACACCGACAAACAGGCGGCGGAGCGCGCACGTCAGGACATTGCGCGCGCCAACATCGTCGTGTGCACGCAGCTCTTTCAGGAAGAGTATGCGAACGAGGTGCTGCCGGCCGTACTCGCGCGTCGCCAGGACGCCGATGCCGTGCTGTGCGCCCTGTGCACGCCCGATCTGGTAAAGTGTACGAAGCTCGGAAAGTTCGACATGATGGGGAGCGAAAGCCGCTCGCCGTTCTCGCCCATTTCGCTGCTCAAGAAGCTCCGCGGATCGCGCGGCGACGGAAAGAGCAGCGGCGAACGCCAGATGAGCGCCCTCCGCACGCTCCCCAACCTGCTCAAATTTATTCCCGGTACCGCGCAGGACGTGCGCGCGTATCTGCTGCTCATCCAATACTGGCTGGCCGGCAGCGACGAAAACATCGAGCAGATGATCCGGTACGCCGTCGACCGTTATGCGGCCGGCCCGCGCGCCACGTTCAAGGGCGCGCTCAAGCCCGCGCAGCCGGTCACGTATCCCGAAGTGGGGCTCTGGCACCCCGATCTGCCCAACCGCGGCATCACCGAGCATCTCGACGCACTGCCGGTGGCGAAGAACAGGACCGGCACCGTTGGGGTGCTCGTCGGCCGCTCGTATCTGCTGGCCGGCAACGTGGCGCACTACACGGCGGTGGTGAAGGGGCTCGAAGCCAGGGGCCTGCGCGTGGTGGCGGGTTTCTCGAGCGCTCTCGACGCGCGCCCTGCGATCGACAAGTACTTCAAGAACGCGCGCGGTGAACCCATCATCGATGTGATGGTCAATCTCACCGGCTTCTCGCTGGTGGGCGGGCCGGCGTACAACGATGCCGCGGCCGCGCAATGCGTGCTCAAGCAGCTCGACGTCCCGTATCTCACGCTGCAGACGCTCGAATTTCAGACTATCGACGAGTGGCAGCGTGATGCGCGCGGGCTCAACCCGCTGCAGGCCACGCTCCAAATCGCCATTCCGGAACTCGACGGCGCCATCGTGCCCACCGTGTACGGCGGCAAGGGCAATCCGGTGGAAGGGAAGCCCGCGGCGTCGGAGCCCATTCCCGAGCGCATCGAGCGCGTGTCGGAACGCGTGGCAATGCTCGTGGCGCTGCGCCGGAAGGCACGTGCCGAGCGCAGGGTGGGCATCATCCTGTTCAACTTCCCGCCCAATGCGGGCAACACCGGATCGGCGGCGTACCTCGCCGTGTTCCCGTCGCTGCAGCGCGTGCTCGCGGAAATGAAGGAAGCGGGCTACTCCGTGGATCTGCCTGCAAGCGCGGACGATCTGCGCGCGCGCATCACACAGGGCAATCGCGAGCAGTTCGGGGCGCCGGCCAACGTGCACGCGCGCATCCCGGTGGACGACCACGTGCGCCGCGAAACGTACCTCAACGATATCGAGAAGACGTGGGGGCCCGCCCCCGGTCGCCAGCTCGCCGACGGCCAGAGCATTCAGGTGATGGGCGCCATGTTCGGCAACGTGTTCGTGGGTGTGCAGCCCAGCTTCGGCTGGGAAGGCGATCCGATGCGTCTGCTGTTCGAAGGCGGCTTCGCGCCCACGCACGCCTTCAGCGCGTTTTACCGCTGGCTTCGCGAAGATTACCGGGCCGATGCCGTGCTGCATTTCGGTACGCACGGCGCGCTCGAGTTCATGCCCGGCAAGCAATCGGGGCTCGACTCGACCTGCTGGCCGGAGCGCCTGATCGGCGACGTGCCCAACGTATACCTGTATGCCTCCAACAACTCGTCGGAGGGCACGCTGGCCAAGCGCCGCGGTAACGCCACGCTGGTGTCGTATCTCACGCCGCCGGTGAGCAATGCGGGGCTCTATCGCGGCCTCGCCGATCTCAAGACGAGCCTTGACCGGTGGCGTCAGATGGATGGCGGACGCGCGGCCGAGGCCGATCAACTGCGCGCGCTTGTTCAGCAGCAGGCGGCCGCAGTGGAGCTCGCGACCGCCGAACCGGCGTGGACCGCGCAGGACACCGACGCACGCATCGCCGACATCCGCGAGAAGCTGCTGGAGCTCGAGTACAGCCTCATCCCCACCGGCCTGCATGTCGTGGGGGAGTCCATGGCGCCCGCGGCGCGCGTGGACATGCTCATCGAGATGGCGCGCAGCGGCCGTCCGGAAGTGGACCTGCCGAGCATCGGTGACACGGTGGTGGCCGGCCACGGTGACAAGCGGAGCGATGACAGCCAGGGCACCGCGGTGGAGGCCATCGTGCATGCGGCGGTGCACACCCTCGTGCACCAGGCCGACCTGCGCGCGGCGCAGCAGGCTGGCCGCGCCGAGGCGAAGACCCGCGGAGTGCGGCTCGCCAACGACAGGCAGTTCGATCAGCACCTCGAGCTGCTCGCCGGCTACGACGTCGCGCTGCGCGAGGATCGCGAGGTGGACGGCCTGCTGCGCGCGCTCGACGCACGGTATGTGGAGCCTGCGCCGGGAGGTGACCTGCTGCGCAATCCGCAGGTGCTCCCCTCTGGGCGCAATATTTACGGCTTCGATCCGTATCGGGTGCCGAGTGCCGCTGCGATGCTCGAAGGACGCGGGCGTGCCGAGCAGCTGCTGGTCAAGCACCGGCAGGAAACGGGCGAGGTCCCCGAGACGGTGGCCGTGGTGTTGTGGGGTACCGACAACATGAAGAGCGAGGGCACCCCGCTGGCGCAGGTACTCGCCATGATGGGTGTGGTGCCGCGCTTCGACAGCGTGGGCCGGCTCACCGGAGCGCGCCTGCTGCCGCTCGAAAGCCTCGGCCGGCCGCGCGTCGACGTGGTGATTACGCTCTCCGGCATCTTCCGCGATCTGCTGCCGTTGCAAGTGAAGCTGCTCGCCGAAGCCTCGCTGCTGTGCGCGACGGCCGAGGAGGAGCCCGAGATGAACTTCATCCGCAAGCACGCGCTGGACACGATGCGTGACACCGGGTGCACCATCGAGCAGGCGTCGCTGCGGGTGTTCTCCAACGCCGACGGTGCCTACGGCTCGAACGTCAACCTGCTCATCGAAACGGGCAAATGGCAGGACGAGAACGAGCTTGCCGATCTGTTCGTGCAGCGCAAGGGCTTCGCGTACGGATCCGACGGCAAGCCGCAGTCGCAACCGGCGCTCATGAAGCGTGCGCTCGGCACGGCCACCCTGTCGTTTCAGGGGCTCGACTCGGTGGACCTCGGCGCCACCGATATCGACCAGTATGTGGAATCACTGGGCGGCATGACGCGCGTCATCGCGCAACAAAACGACGGCAGGACGCCCGCGGTATACCTTGGCGACTACGGACAGGGGCAGGGCAAGGTGCGCACGCTCAAGGAGCAGGTGGAGCTGGAGTCGCGCACCAAAATGCTCAACCCCAAGTGGTACGAAGCGCAGATCCAGTACGGCTACGAAGGCGTGCGCAACATCACCGGTCACCTCACCACCACCCTGGGCTGGTCGGCCACCGGCGGCAAGGGGGCGGTCTCGCAGTGGGTGTACGCCGAAGCCAGCAAGACGTTCGTGCTCGACGAAGCGATGCGCAATCGCATCGCCGACGCGAATCCGGACGCGGCGCTGGGCATCGCGCAGCGTCTGCTCGAAGCGAACGACCGCGGCTACTGGCAGCCGGATGATGCAACGTTGGATGCATTGCGCGATGCAGCGGCCGAGCTGGAGGATCGTTTGGAAGGAGTGTACGCGGCGTAAAGCAGACGGTGGAGCACAGGAACGACAGGTGCAGGCGGCAGCAACCACGCGACATCACTGGATTTCCCAGTTACACGACCCACTCCCCACGGGTAACGCAGCATGGCAACAATGAAACTCCCCATCGTGGACCAGCTCGGAGACGGCGACGGCTCCGTGCAGGTGCACTTGGACGAGAACCAGAAGATCGAGGGCGCGCTCGTGATTGCCGTATACGGCAAGGGCGGCATCGGGAAGAGCACCACGTCGAGCAATCTCTCGGCGGCCTTCTCGAAGCTCGGCAAGCGCGTGCTGCAGATCGGCTGCGACCCGAAGCACGACAGCACCTTCACGCTCACCAAGCGCATGGTCCCAACCGTGATCGACGTGCTCGAGGGCGTGGACTTCCACGCCGAGGAGCTGCGCCCGGAGGACTTCATGTTCGAAGGCTTCAACGGGGTGCAGTGCATCGAGGCCGGCGGTCCGCCGGCCGGTACCGGCTGTGGCGGCTACGTCACGGGCCAGACGGTGAAGTTGCTCAAGGAGCATCACCTGCTCGAGGATACCGACGTCGTGATTTTCGACGTGCTCGGTGACGTGGTGTGTGGCGGATTTGCGGCGCCGCTGCAGCACGCGCACTACTGCCTCATCGTCACGGCCAACGATTTCGACTCGATCTTCGCGATGAACCGCATCATCGCGGCCATTCAGGCGAAATCGAAGAACTACCGCGTGCGGCTCGGCGGTGTGGTTGCCAACCGCTCGCGCGAAACGAACGAGATCGACCGATTCAACGACGCCGTCGGATTGCGCACGATGGCGCATTTCCGCGACGTGGATGCGATTCGCCGCAGCCGTCTGAAGAAGTGCACGATTTTCGAGATGGAGCCCACCGAGGATGTGGTGCAGGTGCAGAACGAGTACCTCGAGCTGGCCCGCAAGATGCTCGAAGACGTGAAGCCGCTGCCCGCCTCGCCGCTCAAAGACCGCGAAATCTTCGACCTGTTGGGATTCGACTGATGGCCACTTTCATGAAAAACTCCCCGACTCCAGGTCCGTCGTTCGAGGGAACGCCGCTTGGGGGTTCGCACGCCGCATCGGTGTCGTACCGCGAGCGGCGGGCCTGGATCGGGGAGTACTTCGACCGCACCGCTGCCGACGCGTGGAAGGCCCTGACCTCCGACGCCCCCGTGTCGAAGGTGCGCGCCACCGTACGGGCGGGCCGTGACCGCATGCGTGCCACGCTGCTGAACTGGCTGCCCCCCGAACTGCACGGCAAGCGGGTGCTCGACGCGGGCTGTGGCACGGGCACGGCGAGCATCGAACTGGCGCAGCGTGGCGCGGAAGTGGTGGCCATCGATCTGTCGCCGACCCTCGTCCAGCATGCGCAGGAGCGGGCGGAAGCCGAGGGGATTTACGACATCGACTTCCGGGCCGGTGACATGCTCGATCCGTTGCTGGGCCAGTTCGACTACGTGGTGGCGATGGACTCGATCATCCACTACGAGCTGCCGGACATGGTGAAGGCGTTGGCCACGCTGGCGCCGCGGGTGAACGAGCGCATGGTGATCACCGTCGCGCCGCGCACGCCGATGCTGTCGGTGATGCGGGCGGTCGGCAAGCTGTTCCCCCGGTCGGATCGTTCACCCTCCATCGTGCCGGTCTCGGAAAACGCGTTCCGCAAGGCGCTCGTCGACCAGCCGGCGCTCGAAAGCTGGGGCATGGTGGCCACCCGGTTGGTGGAATCCGGATTCTACCGTTCGATGGCGATCAATCTGCATCACGCCACGCTGGGAGCCTACAGTGCCCGCCGCGATTGACCGTTCTACGCCGGCTCCCCGGGAGGACCAACGATGGATGGAATGACGTGGGGGCTGGTCGGTGCCGCCGCCGTCGGCTGCGCCGCGTGGTACGTGCGGTCGCGCACGAGCGAGGTCCCCTGCACGGTGGACCTCGAGATGACGCATGAGCACTTTCACGCGCATGTGGACCTCAATGGGGTGGAAGTGGATCCGGGCGATGAAGTGCTGGTGCGCAACACGCCCAGTCGCGTCGCCTTCGGCACCACGACCACGTTCGCATCGAGCGCTGAGGTGAAGCGCGCGAGCTGGCTCAAGCGCCAGATCGTGAAGCTCACCGGCGGTACCGAAATCCACGAACTCTACGAAGTCGGCTTCGAGGGCTGAGCAACTCCCCATGTACTCTACCGAAACAGACGTTCCCGTCCGCGCGATGAAACCCGTCAACGAGACCACCAAGGCGGCGCAGCAGGATGCGATCCTGAATCCGCGCTTCTACACGACGAACTTCGCCGAGATCGACGCGCTGAAGATCACGCCCGAGAACCGCCGGATGTGGGACGACATCCTGGCGGAGTTCCGGCGTGACCCCAACAAGGACCACTTCAAGCGCAACCAAGAGTTCGACGCCGATTTCTCCGGCATGGACCCGGCGCTGCGCGAGCAATTCGTGGAATTTCTCACGTCGTCGGTGACGGCCGAATTCTCGGGGTGCATTCTGTACGCCGAAATCAAGAAGCGCATCAAGAACCCCGACGTGCGCGAACTGTTCGGCTTCATGAGCCGCGACGAGGGGCGTCATGCCGGCTTCATCAACCACACGTTGAACGATTTCAACGTGGCGGTGGATCTGAGCTTTCTCACGAAGGCGAAGAAGTACACGTACTTCCAGCCGAAGTTCATCTATTACGCCACGTACCTGTCGGAGAAGATCGGCTACGCGCGGTACGTCACGATCTACCGCAACTTCGAGAAGCAGCCCGACAAACGCTTCCACCCGATCTTCAAGTGGTTCGAGAACTGGTGTCTCGACGAGTTCCGCCACGGCGAGGCGTTTGCGGTGCTCATGCGTTCGAATCCGCAGTTTCTCGAGGGCGTGAATAAGCTCTGGATCCGCTTCTTCCTGCTGGCGGTGTTCTGCACGATGTACATCCGCGATCACGCGCGGAAACCGTTCTTCGACTTCATGGGTATCGACGTCGACGAGTACGATCGCAGCGTCATCAAGCTCACGAATCTCATCAGCCGCCAGGTCTTTCCCGAGACCATCGATACCGAGGCCGAGGGGTTCTGGGAGCTGATGGAGACAATGTGGCGGAATACCGACGCCATGCGGGCGGCGGAGGCGAAGGGCGGGCTGCTGACCACGCTCAAGGTCACGGCGCTCAAGGTGGCGAACGGGCTCACGTTCCTGCGTCTCTTCCTGCGATCGCCGCATCGCCAGCCACTGCCGGCGGATGTGCGCATGCAGGCGGTGTGGTAGGCCCATGAGCAAGTCCCCCACGATCGGCGTGCGCGTGTGGCAGGTCCTCGGCACGCGGTTCCTCCCGTTTGCCGACGTCGCGACGCCCGACCTCCCACTCGGGCGGCTGCTGCGCCTGTCGATGTTTCAGCTGTCGGTCGGCATGGTGCAGACGTTGTTCGTCGGCACGCTCAATCGGGTGATGATCCTCGAACTGCATGTATCGGCCTCGCTGGTGGCCATCATGCTCGCCATCCCGCTGCTGGCGGCACCGTTCCGCGCGTTGATCGGCTTCAAGTCGGACACGCACCGCAGCATCCTGGGATGGCGCCGCGTGCCCTTCCTGTGGGGCGGCACGATGGTCCAGTTCGCCGGTTTGAGCATCATGCCCTTTGCCCTGTTGGTGCTGTCCGATGGTCCGCGGGTCGGGCCCTCTTGGCTCGGGCATGCAGGTACCGCTTTGGCCTTCCTGCTGGTCGGTGCGGGGGCTCACACCACGCAGACGGCGGGGCTGGCATTGGCGACGGATCTGGCCGACGAGGAGAAGCGGCCGCGCGTCATAGCCCTCATGTACCTGACGATGCTGCTTGGCACGCTGATCAGTGCGCTCGTGCTCGAGGGGATGCTGCGGGACTTCTCGGCCATGCGGTTGATCCAGGTGATTCAAGGGACGGCGGTGTTCACCATCGTGGTCAACGTGATTTCGCTCTGGAAGCAGGAGCCGCGCGTGCGCGGGGTGGTGGAGTACCAGAAGGGCGAGCGCCGGCCGCTCTTCCGGGATGCCTGGCGCACCTTCGCGCAGGGTGGACAGGCGGTCCGGCTGCTGACGGCATCGGGGCTCGGGTTCTTCGCGTTCAACCTGCAGGACGTGCTGCTGGAGCCGTATGGCGGCGAGATTCTGCATCTGTCGGTGGCCTCGACAACGCAGCTCACGGCGCTCATGGCGTTGGGCGCGGTGGTGGCATTCTGGCTGTCCGCGCAGTTGCTCAAGCGACGCATGGATCCTATCCGTTTGGCCGCGATGGGCGCATTGTTTGGGGTGATCGCCTTCGCCCTGGTCACGTTCGCCGGGCCGCTCGATTCCGCTGCGGTCTTTCGCGCGGGCGTGGTGCTGATCGGCTTCGGCGAGGGGCTGTTCGGCGTGGGCACATTGTCCTTCGCGATGGACCTGCGCGATGCGTCGCAGCATGGCATCGCGCTCGGTGCATGGGGCGCGGTATTCGCGGCGGCGGAAGGACTGTCGTTCGCATTGAGTGGCATCATGAAGGATTGGCTGACGCTTCTGTCAGCGAAGGGAGCCCTCGGGCCGGCACTCACGGGGCCCGGGGTGCCGTATTCGACGGTGTACGTGGTGGAAATCGTCGTGTTGTTCGTCACACTGGTCGCGTTGGGGCCGCTGTTCGACGTGCGTCGGGCGGCAGTCGACACCGCTGGCCCGCGAGCGTTTGGATTGGCAGATACACCGGCGTAAGCCGTGACGGTGGTCACGGCCCTGCAGTGATTCGATCATTCTTTTTCCACGAGGTCGGCGCATGATGAAGTACATCGACGGTGCACAGGCAGCGCTCTACGCGTTCTGGCTCTTCTTCGCGGGCCTCATCTATTACCTGCGTCGCGAGGACAAGCGGTCCGGCTATCCGCTCGAGTCACCGCAGGGTCCACGCGAAGGCTGGCCCAAGCCGGCTGATGCGAAGGTCTACATCCACCGCACACACGGCGACGAGGGAGCGCACTGATGTCGGATATCAAGGCCACACCGGCTGATCACTACAACGGATCGCCGATGATTCCCACCGGGAACCCCATGGTGGACGGAGTGGGCCCCGCGTCGTGGGCCGATCGGTCGGATACACCGGACATGACGTTCCACGGCGCGCCCAAGGTCGTGCCAATGCGGCTCGATGCCACGTTCACGATCGCCAAGGGTGATCCTGATCCGCGGGGCCTGCCCGTGATCGCGGCGGACAAGGAAGTGGCGGGGACGGTGATCGATGTCTGGGTGAACCGGTCCGAGCCGCAGGTGAGCTACTACGAAATCCAATTGGCCGGAAGCGATGCGCGCCGCCTGGTGCCGGTCGGCTTCGTGCAGTGGCCGAATCTGGGGCTGTGGGGCAACGATCGTCTGCTCGTGAAGGCGATTACGGCCGCCCAATTCGCCGATGTGCCGACGATTCAGCGCGACGATCAGATCACCCTGCTCGAAGAGGATCGGATCTGTGCGTACTACGCGGGCGGACATCTCTACGCCTTCGACGATCGCTCACAGCCGATCATATGAACGGGCGCGACGCTGAGGAGCCCCGGTACATCCGCGGCGTACCACACCCGCTCCCTGACGGCGAGCGGGTTCTGTGGGAAGGGGCTCCCAGTGCTCGCGCGGTCGCGGCGCACGTGTTTCATTGGCGTCTGCTCGCGGTGTACTTCGGGGTGATGCTTGCATTCTGGTTCGCCTCGACGACCGAGGCGGTGGGGACGCCGGTCTGGTGGTCGGCCTTGCTGGTGCGCGTCGTCCTGGCGGGCTTCGTGCTGGCCACCGCGTACCTCTTGGCTCGACTCGTGGCGTCCACCACGTGGTACGCCATCACGTCCGAACGCGTCGTGCTTCGCATCGGCATGGTCTTGTCCATGTCCATCAACATTCCGTTCAGCCTGATCGGGGCTGCCGGAGTCGGGCGTTTCCGCGACGGAACGGGACAGGTGCTGCTGCAGATCACCCCCGGACACCGCTTGGCCTACATCGCGTTGTGGCCGCACTGTCGGGTATTCCACGTCAACCAACCACAGCCGGTCTTGCGTGGGTTGGTCGATCCGGAGCGGGTCGCGGAGATTCTGGTGGAGGCCGTGGCCCGGGCGACCGCCCACGAGACGACGTCACACCTCGCGCGTGGGACGACTGCGGCGCCTCGCGCCGTCGAGCGCCGTGCCGTGCCCGAGCCGGCGAGCATCTAGGCCGTGGGCGACATCATTTTCGAGCCGGAGCCGGGCGCTCGAGGCAACGGCGATGAGCTCCGGGTGCCGAAGCCGGCGCTGTACATGGCGGCGGCGGTCGCGGTGTTCACGGTGGGGCTGGCGGTCGCGGCGAGCCAATTCGGCGTCGGGGCCGATCGCGAGCGCCCGTCGGCGGGGGTGGTGGAGCG
>DCZC01000242.1:46081-46352 GCA_002331565.1 Gemmatimonas sp. UBA2094 | reverse complement strand
CGAGCAGGATGCCACCGCCGGCGAGGGCGGTGACCTTCAGGAAGTCGCGGCGCGACGTGGCGGCGGGCTGCATGCCGATTTCGGGCTTGGTGGGAGCGCTCATGGTCAGATCTCCTCCTCGGTCTTGCCCGGGGCGCTGCCCGAACCGACGGCGGCGCCGCCAGCCTTGATGGCCGCTGCCCGGTGAACCGCCGCGCGGATGCGCAGATATGTCGCACACCGGCAGAGGTTCGTGTTGAGGGCGGTGTCGATGTCGGCGTCGGTGGGCTTC
>DCZC01000242.1:0-45858 GCA_002331565.1 Gemmatimonas sp. UBA2094 | reverse complement strand
TGGCAGTAGCCGCACTGCGGCACGTCGAGCTCTTCCCACGCCTGTTGCACCGCGTGCGCGCCCTTGGGGTCGAGCCCCTCGATGGTCGTGATCTCGGCGCCGGCCGCGCGGGAGACGGGCAGCGTGCAAGTGCGCTGGGCGACGCCGTTGACGTGTACCGTGCAGGCGCCGCAGCGATTCGCGCCGCACCCGAACTTGGTGCCCTTGAGATCGAGTTCGTCGCGCAGCACCCAGAGTAGGGGCATGTCCGCGGGGACGTCCACCGTACGGGTGGCGCCGTTGACCTTGAGCGTAATCGGCATGAGACCGGAGGTCGGAGGTAAGAGGGCGTAGCCCCGGAAAATTCGCCTGCGGGGGCGGGGGAGTCCAGCGAAAGGAGGAAAGGAACGCCTGAATTCGGTACTAACCACTAAAAACTCCCCGCCCGTCTCGAGAGCTCGTAAGGGCGGCGAGTTCTTAGTGGTTAGTTCCAGTTCTTAGTTCTCAGTACGGCCTACCACGCAATCCCATGATCTTCCCCGTGGTTCGACGACCCCCCCCACATCGTGCGGTGCTTGCGGTCGAACCAGATGGCGTTGATGGGGCCGGACGTGCGCTCCAGGGGACGCAGCGTGTAGCCCATGGCCCGTAGCGCCGCCCGGCTGGCCTCGGGCATGCTCGTGGCGATTTCCATGAGCCCGGGCTGCGTTTCATGGAAGCCGAACGAATTGCGCAGTTGGTAGCTGTTGATGTTCGGCGCCTCCACGGCCTGCTGCACCGTCATGCCGAACTCCACCATGTTGAGGAAGAATTGCAGCAGGTTCTGATCCTGCGTGTCGCCGCCCTGCACGGCGAAGGCGAGGAACGGCTCGCCGTTCTTGAGCGCCATGGTGGGGGTGAGTGTCACGCGCGGGCGCTTGCCGGGCTCGATCACGTTGAACGGGCCATCTTCAGGGCGCGTCACGAAGCTCTGCGCGCGCTGCGACAGGCCGATGCCGGTGCGCCCGGCGATCACCGCCGGCACCCACCCGCCACTCGGCGTGATGGACACGACCCACCCCGCACTGTCCGCCGCCTCAATGCTGGTGGTGCCGCCGTGGAAGCTCTCGCGCAGCTGCGCGGTGAAAGGGTCGCCGAGCGTCGTGTCGGCACGCACGGGACGATCCTGCTGCCCGCTCTGCTTCGTGGTATCGCGGGGGAGGAACTTCTTGTTGTCCCACTGCGCGAGATACTGCGTGAACGGATTCGTGCCGCCCTGGAACGGATACGGGTCTCCCGGCTTGATGCTCGGATCGTTCTTCGTCCAGTCGATGCCGTTGAATCGCGCCTTCGCGTACGCCTTGCTGAGCAGTCCCGTCATGGGCTCCTCCGGCGCGAATGCGGGGTCGCCGTAATAGAAGTCGCGATCGGCGAAGGCGAGGTTCATTGCCTGATACACCGTGTGCACGTACTTCGGTGAGTTGTACTCCATCGCCTTGAGGTCGGCGTGCTCGAGGATGTTGAGCGCCTGCAGCATCACCGGGCCCTGCTGCCACTGCTGCAGCTTGCACACGTCGATGCCCTTGTAGTTCGTGCACATCGGCTCTTCGATCTTCACCTTCCAGTTGGCCAGGTCGGCCATGGTGAAGAGCCCGCCGTCCTCGCGCATGCCGCGCACGAGTTCCGCGGCGATGTCGCCCTTGTAGAAGCGGTCGTACGCGGCCATGATGGCCTGCTTGCGCGACTTGCCGGCCTTGAGCGCCGCCTGTTCCGTGGCCACGAGCTTGCGGAAGGTCGCCGCGAGATCCTTCTGCACGAAGATCTCCCCAGGCTCCGGTGCTTCACGTTCGCTGCCGAGGTGCGGCAGCATGATCGCGGGCGCGTACTTCCATTGCTTGATCCACGTCTTCTGCCGCTCGATGGTGTTGGCGAGCTGCGCTTCGATCGCGAAGCCGTCGGCCATCTGGATGGCCGGCCCGAGCACGTCCCTGAGCGACAGGGTGCCGTACTCCGCCAGCATCACCATGAGTCCACCGGGCGTGCCCGGCGTTACGGCCGCGAGCGGGCCGAACTCCGGCGGATTCGCGTAGCCTTTGCTGCGATAGTAGTCGGCCGTCGCACCCGTCGGCGCGACGCCGAGGGCGTTGATGCCGATGACCTTCTTGAGCTTGGGGTGGTACACGAGCGCCTGCGTCTCGCCGCCGCAGTGCAGCGTGTCCCACATGGTGCAGGTGGCCGCCAGCATCGCGGCCGCAGCGTCCACGGCGTTGCCCCCCTTTTGGAACATCATCGCGCCCGCCGTGGCGCCCAGCGGCTTGCCGGTGATGGCCATCCAGTGCTTGCCGTGGAGCGGCGGCTTCTGGGTTTGCGAGCGTCGGGGGTCGACCGGGCCCACGGGCTGGCCGGAGGGCGCGCGCTGGGCGTGAAGCGGGCTGCTGGTGAACACCGAGGCAACCAGTGCCGTCGTTGTGAGTAGTCGGGCCGGGAGCGATCGCATGGGCGGGGAACGCGGTGGACGGAGCAGGGGGAAACGCGTCTGATGACTATGCGTCGGAAGTCGGCGTCTGACCAGCGTCGGGAATGCGGTGCACGACGGTTTCGGCTCGTGCGCAACCGGTGTCACGAGCGGTGCCGACGGCGGGGACCCACTCCGCACCCCGGGCACTCAGGGCACCGCGCTAGTTTCCCTGCATGGAACTCGGCATCTACACCTTCGGCGAAACCGATCCGCGTCGCGTGGGCGATCCATCAGTGGCCGGGCAGCGCCTGCGCCACCTCATCGAGGAAATCGAACTCGCTGATCAGGTCGGCCTCGACGTGTACGGTGTCGGCGAGCATCATCGTCCCGACTACGCCGTATCGGCACCCGCGGTGGTGCTGGCGGCCGCCGCCGCGCGCACGTCGCGCATCAGACTCACCAGCGCGGTCACGGTGCTGAGCTCGGACGATCCGGTGCGCGTCTTCCAGGATTTTTCCACGCTCGATCTGCTGTCGAACGGCCGGGCGGAGATCACCGCGGGGCGCGGCAGCTTCATCGAGTCGTATCCGCTGTTCGGGCAGGACCTCGACGACTACAACGACCTGTTCGCCGAGAAGCTGGCATTGCTGCTCGCCCTTCGCGACCGGGAGAAGATCACGTGGGCGGGGAAGCACCGGCCGTCCATCGACGATCGTGGTGTGTATCCCCGCCCGCTGCAGCAGCCGCTCCCGGTCTGGATCGCCGTGGGTGGCACGCCACAGTCGGTGGTGCGCGCCGGGACCTTGGGCCTGCCGCTCGCCATCGCCATCATCGGCGGCATGCCGGAGCGCTTTCGGCCGTTCGTGCAACTCTACCGTGAGGCCGCCCAACAGGCTGGGCACGATCCGGCCACGCTGAAGGTGAGCATCAACTCGCACGGCTTCATCGCCGACACCGTGGAGCATGCGGTGAGTCTCGCCTACGGGCCGTACATCGATACGATGAGCCGCATCGGACGCGAGCGCGGTTGGCCGATGCCCACACGGCAACAGTTCGACGTCGAGCGGTCGCCCCGCGGGGCGATGTTGCTCGGCAGCCCGCAGGAGATCATCGACAAGATCCTGTTCGAGCACGAACTGTTCGGCATGCATCGCATGCTCATCCAGTTCTCGGTCGGCCCGATGCCGCACAGGGACATGCTGCGGTGCATCGAGCTTTATGGCACGGTGGTGGCGCCGGCCGTGCGCAAAGCGCTGGCCTGACCGGCCAAAGGGCCGCGGAGTGCACCGGCTGGTGCAGGCTCCGCGGCCCGTCTGGCGACACGCTTGTTTGCCAGGCTATCGCCGGCGCGAACTCCAGTGAATGGCGGCGATCTTCCACGTGCCGTTCATGCGGCGGGCGACGATCAGTTCCGCCCCCAGCGTGTCCACGGCGCGGTCCTTGTACGTGCCCTTCGTGGCGGACGTCGCCACGCTGTAGGCGAGGTCACCCGCCACCGTCATACCGCGTGGTTGGCGCGAGGCCTTGATGGCTTTGGCAAACGCGATGTCCGCGGGCAGGTGATGCGCGCGGTAGTCAGCCAGCGATTCCACGTCACCGCTCTCCACGATGGCGACATCGGCGGAGAGCAGGGATAGCGCCGCGGTGCTGTCGCCGCGCTCGAGGGCCTCGTGGAAGTCGGCCACCAGCGCGACGACTTGCGCCGAGTCGCTCGGTGCGGCGGGCATGTGGTGCCCTGCATGCGGATCGGCCGCCGCGGATGCCGCGGGTGCGGGTGTCGGCGCCGCCATGGCACTCATGTCATGACCGGCGTGGGCATCGGCCACCGTGGCGCTGCCGTACCCGAAACCGGTCATCGCTCCCGTCTGCGGGTCGTGCTGCATGACGGCGCCGTACGTCACGTTGGGCGTGGGGAGCGTGGGCAGGAAGCCCACCGCCGGCCCGCCCATGTTCTCGATGCCCATGTGTTCCGACATCACGCGCCACGCCGGCACGCTCATGACCTCGGTGGTGTCGTCACGGTAGCGGCGCGCGGCCAGCATGATCTCCGTCCGCTTGCGTTCGCGCGGCACCGACGGATTGGCGAGAATATCGCTTACCACGTCGTGCATGCTGTGCAGGTTGTCGAAGATGATCGACGCCTCGGGATAGCGCGCGGCGAACTTCGGCGCCACCGCGACCGTCATCGGCATCTGATGCGGCAGGGAGCGCGGGACATCGTTGAGCATCTGGAAGAAGCGGGCTACGGTGGCGCGCACGAGGGCCTGCTTCTCGGTGCGCGTGGCGCCCACCATGAGCGGCTCGTACAGCCCCATCTGCAGCCAGTGGTAGCCCCAGATGAGCCCGTTGAACTTCGGATACGTTTTGCGGAACGCGAGCGAGTACGGCTGCTCCTGCATCAGCTTCATCGACTTCGGCTTGCTGCTGAAGGCGAGGTCGGGGCGCGACCGGTAGTAGCGGACGAGGCGCGCCACCTCGGCATCGCGCTGCTCCCACGTGAGTCGCTCGTCGGCGAGCACGTCGTACAGCTGGCGGTGCAGCAGGTGCGCCCAGTCGAACATCACCTTGGCTTCCGGCGCGAGCTGTGCGTACTTGGGCTCGATGGCGCTTTCCTCGAGGGGTATGCGCGGCGGTTTGATGAGCACCTTCTGCGTGAGATCGTTGTAGCGATCCACCTCGAGGCGCGACGGAGGCGCATCGGGGAAGCGCCACAGCGTTTCGTACAGAATCGCGTGCCCGTAATCGAAGGCGTTGAAGAGACGGTCGGCGTGCTGGTAGTTGGTGCGGAAGGTCCAGTTGTGCGGCGCCTGCAGATAGAACTGCTCGTACGTCGTGCTCCATTGCGCGGCAAGCGGCGAGATCGGTACGGCGGCAGCGGTCACGGCCGCTCCGAGTACGGCGAGGCGACGTGCGAAGCGGGCCAAGGTAATCGTGTGCATGAATGCGCTCCGGGTCAGCGGCGTGGGGCCCATGGAAAACCGATCGCGACTGCTGCGCCGGTCGTGAGAAACCAGCCCGGCTCGTCGCCCCGCAGGCGGTACCCACCGCCGGCGTCGAACGCGACGCGCGGACTGAATTGGATGCGCGACCCGCCGGCGACGTCGAGGCGTCGCGCCGCACCGGCCTCGAATGGCTCACTGGTCACCACTTCCACGGTGAAGAGCATGGCGCGCAACGGGAGCGTCTTGTCTATGGCGACGCCCGCCATCCACCGCGAGAACTCCGCGTTCGCCGGGGGGACGATGCCGCTGGTACCGCCGGTGGCGTCGTCGTCCGCGAAGGTCATCTGTCCGTTCACGTGAAAGCGCGCCCACGGAAAGGTCTTCGTCGCAATGGCCTTCACCGTCGGGATCGACGTGGACGGGCCAAGCGGTCCCGCCGGCATCACCACGTCGGCGGCAAGCGCCAGCGCGGGGAGGCGGGTCTCCGCGTTGAGGTTGTAGAGCGCCGACATCTCGAGGCCGGCGAGCGCCGTGGTGCGCGTGCCGCGGGGGCCTTCGGCGTGCACCATCGGGAAGCCGATCTCGATTTGCGTGCGCGCAAACAGCCCGAGGGCGATTTCGGGCTCCACGCCCCAGCGGTACGCGCCGCCCCGTTCACGTTCGAGGCGCAGCGGCGCGAGTTGCAGTTCGATGGCGCGCCGCTCGATGGCGTAGGCATCCTCGACGCGGATGGGACGTCCGGCGTCGGTGTTGAAATAGTCGGTCTGCGCCTCGGCAGACGCCGCGGCAAGATGCCCGAGCAGGAGCGCGGGCACCACGCGCGAGAGCTTCGCGAGCATGATGATGGAGTTCGAGTTGGATGCGTGCGCCGTCCAGTAGTGTGGCGCACGGGCGCTCAGCAGCGCCGGAGAACAGCGTCCAACTCAGCCGCGAGGAGGGGGCGGCTCGGGGGTGTGATGCAGCGAAAACAGCATGGGCGCGTCGTGCCCGATGCGTGCGGTGCCAACATGCAGCTCACGGCTCTCCAGCACTGGCACGGCCACCACGACGGCGGTCACCGCACACGCCATGGCCATGGGGCAGCTCGTCGTGTGCGTCGTGTGGTGGGGCGCATCGGGCGACGGCTCACCGGCTGGTGCATGGGCCGCGCGGTGGTCGCTGTGAGGCATCGGCGCGGAGGCTGCAACGACAGCAGCGTCGGCAGCGGCGACCACGTCGGAAGCAGACGCGTGATGCGGCACATCGCCGTTCGACAGATCGCACGCGGCACTCGCCGCCAGCAGGACGACCTGCAACAGCTGCAGGCCCACCAGCACGGCGGCGGCACGACGGAAGCGACTCGACCAGCGGCTCATACGAGCAACCTAACCCCCGCGCCCGTCCATGGGGACGCTCCGTAGTGATCGTGGTGACCCCGGTGATGCCACGCGCGCCGAACTCCGCCGTCGACACGGCGTTCTCAAGCGCTTCGATATTGTGGATGTCCCGCGCCAGGAGCACATCGCGAGCGGGAACGCCCAGCTAGTCTGACCTGGCGGTAAATACTTGGTTTGCTAACCAATGGTTAAACGAATTAAATACGGAATGAGCATATCCAGCCAAAATCTGTTCGGGCGGTTCCCGGCGATTCAGCCCGCTGTTGCCGGCAGTTACGGTGAGGCGCCGCACTCGCGTCGGTTTTCGCCGGCCCTCCGGTTGGGGGCGGTCCATCTCCAGGTGAGCCACCTCGAACGCTCGTCGGCGTGGTACCGGCAGGTGTTGGGCCTCGCGGAACTGGCGCGCGAGGGGGACACTGTGCACTTGGGAGCCAGCGGGGCGTCCGAGCCACTGGTGGTGCTCGAGTACCGGGCGGGCACCACGCCGATACGCCCCGGCTCGCGTCTCGGCCTGTACCACTTCGCCATCCTGCTCCCCGACCGCCCGGCGCTTGGCCGGTTCGTGGAGCATCTCGCCAACCTCGGTGCCCGCGCCGGCGCGGCCGATCATCTCGTGAGCGAAGCCCTGTATCTGCAGGATCCCGATGGTTTGGGAATCGAAGTGTATTGCGACCGCCCCCGGGCCGACTGGCAGCAGCAGGGGCGTGAGCTCCAGATGGCCACCGATCCGCTCGATTTCGCGGCAGTCGTGGCCTCGGCACAGGGGGCGCCGTGGACGGGCATGCCGGTCGGTACGGTCATGGGGCATCTCCACCTGCACGTGGGTGATCTCGCCCGGGCGTCCGATTTCTACAGCGAAGCGCTTGGTTTCGATCGCATGGTGTGGCGCTACCCCGGCGCCCTCTTTCTTGGCGCGGGTGGCTACCACCACCACCTGGGCGTCAACACGTGGGCGCCGGGCGCGCCGTCTCCCGGTGAGCACGATGCCAAACTACTTGAATGGACGATCGTGACGCCGGACACGGCCGAGGCGATTGCCACGGCGGCCTCGGCGGGATTCCGCGTACACGACGACCTCGTGCTCGACCCGTGGGGCACGCCGGTGCGGGTCAGCGCCCGTTGAATCTTTCCGCGGGAACGGGCGGATCTCGCGGGAATGCACGGATCGATCCGCGCGTTTCCGCGGTCCCCGCCAGGCTCCGCGGAAATTGGCGCAGGCATTCCGGCTGACTTGATACCGGGAGGGGGTATCTGATATCATACGCCCATACCCTATCAGGAGCCCGTCGATGCAGCACGCGACCTTCGAGATTTCCGGCATGTCCTGCGGCCACTGCGTGAAGGCGGTGGACAAGGCGTTGCAGCAGGCCGAGGGCGTGACCGTCGAACAGGTGGCCATCGGGTCGGCCACGGTGGCGTACGACCCGCAGCAGACCAGCGCCGAGGCCATCGCTGCAGTGATCGATGACGCCGGATATCCAGTGACCGCCACGCGCTGAGTCGACGGCCCCACGACACCGGCAGCCCGCGGAGGGGCTGATGGAAACGATTCGGATTCCGGTCACGGGGATGACCTGCGCGGCGTGCTCCTCGCGCGTGCAGCGCATGCTGCAGAAAGCACCGGGCGTGCGCGACGCGGCGGTGAACCTCATGATGAAGAGCGCCACGGTCACTTTCGATCCGGCTGCGACCTCACCCGACAGGCTGATCGAGGTGATCCGCGATACCGGATACGGTGCGGCGCTCGCCGATGCCGACCAGTCGGCGTTCGAGGAGCAGGCGGCACGCGACCGCGCGCAGGAGGCCGAGTTTCACGAGCTCCGCGCGAAGGCCATGGTGAGCGGCCTCATCGGTCTCGTCGCGATGCTCGTGAGCATGCCGCTCATGAGCCAGCTCGCGGCGGGTCACACGCACGGCGTGGTGGCCGATCCGTTCATGCGCTGGAGCATGACGACGCTCGACCCGCTGCTGCGCGCGGCGATGCCGGGATTGTACGACGCGTCCGCCACCCTGCTCACGAACACGCTGCTCGCCGCCACGCTCTTCGTGATGCTGTGGGCCGGCCGGCACTTCTACACGCGAGCCTGGGCCGCGCTGCGCCACGGCGCAGCCGACATGAACACGCTGGTGAGCGTGGGCACGCTCGCCGCCTTCGCGTACTCGCTCGTCGCCACGCTGGCGCCCTCGTTCTTCACGTCGCGCGGCGTGATGCCCGACGTGTACTACGAAGCAGTGATCATCATCATCGCGCTCATCCTCACCGGCAACATGTTCGAAGAGCGCGCCAAGATGCGCACCTCGGCGGCGCTGCGCACGCTGGTGGATCTGCAGCCCAAGACGGCGCGCGTGGTGCGCTTCGACCACGAAGTGGACGCGCCGGTGGATACGGTGGAGCCCGACGAAGTCATCATCGTGCGTCCCGGTGAGCGCATTCCCACCGATGGCGAAGTGGTGCAGGGGGAAAGCGCGGTGGACGAAAGCATGCTCACCGGCGAGTCCATGCCCGTGAGCAAGCAGGTGGGCGACCGGGTGATCGGTGGCACGATCAATCGCACGGGGGGCTTCCGCTATCGCGCCACCACGCTGGGCGCGAACAGTGTGCTCTCGCAGATCGTGCAGCTGATGCGCGACGCGCAGGGGAGCCGGGCGCCCATACAGCGTCTGGCCGATCGCATCAGTGCCGTGTTCGTGCCGGTGGTGATGCTCATCGCGGTAGTCACATTCGGCGTGTGGTACGTGGCGGCCCATGAGGCGCCGCTGGTGCGCGCGTTTGCCGCTGCCGTGGCGGTGCTCATCATCGCCTGCCCGTGCGCCATGGGGCTCGCCGTACCCACGGCGGTGATGGTGGCCAGCGGAAAGGGGGCCGAGCTGGGGGTGCTCATCAAGGGTGGCGCGGCGCTGCAGCGGGCCGGCGACATCACCACGGTGGTACTCGACAAGACGGGCACGGTCACGGAGGGGAAGCCAGTGGTCACCGATCTGGTTGTGGCGCCCGGCGCGGCCATCGCGGAGGCCGACCTGCTTCGGCTCGTCGCGTCGCTCGAAAAGTCGAGCGAGCATCCACTGGCCGATGCGATCGTGCGCGAAGCGGCCGTGCGCGGCCTCGCGCTCGACACGCCCGACACCTTCCAGTCGGTGACAGGACGCGGCGCGCAGGGCGTGGTGGGTGCCCACAGCATCGTGGTGGGCAACGCACCGTTCCTCGCCGACTGGGGGGTGCGCACCGACCCGCTCGACGCGCGCGCCTCGGCATTGGCGGCCGATGGGCGCACGCCCATGTTCGTCGCCATCGACGGCACCCTCGCCGGGCTGGTGGCGGTGGCCGATCCCATCCGCGAAAGTTCCCGCGCGGCGATCGCGCAATTGCACGGCATGGGGCTCACGGTGGTGATGCTCACGGGTGACAACGAGCGTACCGCCAACGCCATTGGCCGGGCCGCCGGCATCGATCGTGTGGTGGCCGGTGTGCTACCCGAGGGCAAGGTGGCCGAAGTGCAGCGCCTGCAGGGCGATGGCGACGTGGTGGCCATGGTGGGCGACGGCATCAATGATGCGCCGGCGCTCGCGCAGGCCGACGTGGGGATGGCGATCGGCAGCGGCACCGACGTGGCGGTGGAAGCCGGCGACGTGGTGCTGATGCGCGGGGACCTCATGGGTGTCGTGCGCGCCATCGCGCTGTCGCGCCGCACCATGCGCACCATGCAACAGAATCTGTTCTGGGCGTTCGTGTACAACGTGATCGGCATTCCCATCGCGGCAGGTGCCCTCTATCCCGCATTCGGCCTGCAGCTCAGCCCCATTCTGGCCAGTGCAGCGATGGCATTCAGCTCCGTGAGTGTGGTGACCAACTCGCTCCGTTTGCGGCGCACCCGCTTTGCCTGACGATTCTCCCACGACACGCATGCCAACCTCTCCCAAAACCCGTTCCCGTGCGGCCACGTTGATGCCGGTCCAAGCGGTCGGCTGCGGGTGCGCCGTACCCGCCGGTGCCGCCCACGAAAGCGGGCGCAAGGCGGTCGCCGTGGACGCCGGCGCCAAGGAGCGCAACCGCAAGCGCCTGCGCCGCATCGAAGGGCAGGTGCGCGGGCTGCAGAAGATGGTGGATGACGACCGCTACTGCGCCGACATTCTCACGCAGATTGCGAGTGTGCACGAAGCGCTGCGCAGCGTGGGGCGGGAGTTGATGCGCAATCATCTCAAGCACTGCGCGTCGGCTGCCATCAAGCGGGGACCCGCAGAGGCTGAGGCCATGTATGACGAACTGGTGGAGATGATGTACCGCCACTCGCGGTGACTGGTCCCTGGGCCTCGCCTACTCGCGCGCCGCGAACAGGTCGATCTGCGGTGGCTGCGTGGGTAGCCCCAGATGTTGTAGCGCGGCCACCGTCCAGCCGCCACGGTCATGGGGATCGAGGTGATGCACCGTGATGCCAAGATCGCTCACGAGACCGTCGATGATGCTGTCAATCTGCTGCTGAAACGTGGGGCTCACTGCCCGCTTGCCGTCGAACGCCGGGGCACCCGTGACTGGCACCTTGAACAGCGCGTGATAGCCGCGCACCCAGTGCCGCACGAGTGGTTCGAGCTCCGCCTGCCGGCCGCTGCGCGCCACGAGATACGCATAGTTGTCGAGCACGGAGCGATCGCACACCACCACCTCGTACTGTGACGCCGCCTCGATCTCTTCGGCGATCTGCGTATGCAGAATCCACGTCTGGGCATCGAGGGTCGTCTCCTCGTTGATCGGCAGTGGACAGCGACGCGCTACCTCCTTCACGAGGTCCACGCCAAGATCGAGTCGCTTGAGCTGCGCGGCCAGATCGAAGCAGAGCGTGGTCTTGCCCACGCCGTGCGTCCCGACGAAGGCCACCTTCAGCCGGTGGCGTCCGAGCGCATCGACGGGGAGGAGTACGGACGAGGCGGACATGCCCTGATCGTAATGACGAAGCAGGCCGCGGCCCATCCCTTGCAATTTCCCCCGAATCACTACCACGTTCGCCCATGACCGACAGCCTGCTGCGCGATCGCGCCTTCGTGAATGGCCGGTGGATTACGGCGCCCGACGGGTGCGTGTTCGATGTGCACAGTCCGTCCGCGATCGAGGCGGCCCACCGCGCCTGGCCGGACTGGCGTGCGCTCACGGCCAGAGAGCGGGGCGCCGTGCTGCGCCGTCGGTTCGAGCTCATCGTGCAGCATCGCACGGTACTCGCCGATGCGACCCCGGCCATGCGCATCGCGCGCGAGGGGTCGCGCTACGGGCTCGACGCATATCTCGAGACCACGTACCTCTGCTTCGGCGGCGTGTGATGCCCGTGCGTTTCGACCCCGTCACGAGGCGGCTGTCACTCGACCCGCGTGATCCGGCGTTCTTTCATGATCCATACGCCGCCTACGCTACCATGCTGCAGCACACCTCGGTGGCGTACTGGGAAGAGCTCGGCTGCTGGTGCTTTTTCGGCTTCGAGGACGTGAACCGACTGCTGCGCGACCGTCGCTTCGGTCGGGAGATGTTGCACGTGGCCACCCGCGACGAGCTCGGATGGCCCGCACCGCTCCCACACACCGGGCATTTCGACGAGGTTGATGCACACTCGATGCTGGAGCGCGAACCCCCGGTGCACACGCGGCTGCGCGCGCTCGTGAGTCGCGCCTTCGTGTCACGGCGTGTTGAGGCGCTGCGACCGATCATCGAGGAGATGGCGAACGACCTCGTGGATGCGTTTCCGCGCGAACCGTTCGATCTGCTCACCCGGTACGCGACACCCATTCCGGTGCGCATCATCGCCCGTATGCTCGGTGTGCCGAACGACATGGCACCGCGGCTGCTGGCGTGGTCGCACGACATGGTGGCGATGTACGGCGTGGGGCGCAGCTACGAGGTGGAGTTGCGTGCCGATCGGGCAGCGGCGGAGTTCTCCGCGTACATCCGCCGGTTGGTCGACGAACGGCGGGCAAGTCCCGGTGACGACCTGCTCTCCCTGCTCATCGCCGCGGAAGAGCAGGGGGAAACGCTCTCCGAAGCAGAACTGGTGAGTACCGCCATTCTCCTGCTCAATGCCGGTCACGAGGCCACCGTGCACGCGCTCGGGAACGCCGTGCATGCCGTGTTGCGGCAGGGCGTGCAGATGGATCGAATCGTGGGACACGACGCGGCGCTGAGCCAGTTGGTGGAGGAGGCGCTCCGCTTCGTCCCCCCGTTGCATCTTTTCAAGCGCTACGTGCTGGCGGATACCGAGGAGAGTGGCATCGCGCTGGCCAGGGGTGAGCAGATCGCGCTCGTGCTGGGCGCCACCGGACGGGATCCCCGCATTCATGATGCGCCCGACGTGCTGCTCCCGGACCGGGCGCACCCGCAGCATACCAGTTTCGGCGCCGGCATCCATTTCTGTGTGGGGGCCCCGTTGGCGCGGCTCGAGCTGCAGTGTGCCCTGCGCGTGCTGTTTACGCGTTGCCCGGATCTCGCCCTGGCCGGCGCACCTCGCCCCAAGGATAGCTGGCATTTTCACGGATTGGACACGCTGTTCGTACAGGTGTGAGCCATTGGCCGGCACCCATACCCCATGCCCGCCCACGTGGCGGGGTGACCCCCGCTGTCGGGTGACGACGGGCGGGTGACTCCGATGGCGTCCGACAGACGTGCGACGCATCTGGGCGAACGTTGAAGCCACGCGACATCCAGTGGTGACCTTCACCGTTCGAGACGATGCTCACCAGACAGGAACTGCAGGAGCTTCGCCGGGAGCTCCGCGGCACCAAGACACTCAGCCTCTATCTCGCCGATCACGCCCGCGACGAGGAGCAGCGCAGGTTTGCCCGGCGGGCGCTTCTGCACGCACTGCACGAGACTCGCGATCACGTGCGGGCCAACGCGCCGGCTGATCGAACCGCATTCGACCGCGCACTCGCGCGTGCCGAGCGCCTGCTGGAGGTGCACGAACGCGACCATCCGGAGGCGGGTCTCGTGGCGTTCGTGACGGCCGATGGCGTACCGTTCAGCTCGATGGCCCCGTGGCGGGGGCCGACACGAGTTGTGTGGGGCGAAGCGCCCAGCGTGGCCCCGCTGATCCCGATGCTCGAGCATCCGCCGCGTGTCGCGGTGGCCATTGTCGATTCGCGCACCGCGCATCTGTTCATGCTGGAACACGGCGGCATGGTGGCGCACGGGGTGCTGCACGCCGGCCCGCACCATGCCATGGGGGGGCATATGGGTACCCCGCCGCGACGCGGATTTCATCCCGGTACCCGCGGAACCACGGTGGCGGATACGGCGCACCGCCTGAAGGAACAGGATCGCCGCCGGCTCACGCGCGAGGTGGCGGCACGCCTCGAGGCGCTGGTGGTGCCAGACGGGCTCATCCTGATCGGTGGGATCCCCGTCGTGGTAAATGCCACGCGCGCGAGTCTCACCGATCGGAGCCTCAAGCGGACGCAGGTGCTTCGCGGGCTCGATTTGCACGTAACGGTGCCGACGCTCACGCAGCGTGTCACCGCGGCCTTCCGTACCTGGCAACAGAGTCTGTACCAAACGGACGTCCATGACGTCGGCGAACTGGCCTACGACGGCGGGCTCGGCGTTACCGGATGGGAGCGGACGTTGAACGCGCTCCGTCACGGCGCGGTCGCGCGAGTACTGGTCACCGAACGGGCACTCACTGAACGCCTCGACGACGCCGAGCGCGCGGTGCAACTTGCGCTCGATAGTGATGCGGAGCTCGTGTGTGTCGACGGCGACGCGGCGACACGACTCGACGAGGTCGCCGCCGGTGTAGCGGCTCGCCTTCGCTATTGTGTGCCGTCTTCACCGGCCAGCACCCGGCCCGCTGCTCGCCCGGAGCTGCGTGATCAGCTCAGGGGTGCAACAGTCCGATACTGAGCGCGAAGGTGATGTATTCGGAGCGGTGCTTGAGACCCAGCTTCTCCTCGATGCGTTCTTTGTACGTCTCGACGGTCTTGTTGCTGATGCCGAGGCGTTCGCCGATCTCGACGCCACCAAATCCATGCGCGACGAGTTCGAGCACATCCCGCTCGCGCCGACTCAAGTGATTGAAATCCTCACTCATGCGGTCCTTCGGCGAGCGCGCCTTGGTGCGTTGATGGGACGCCAGCAGACGGGCGACACGGGGACGGACGTACGTGTCGCCCCGGGCCACGGCGCGAATGGCTTCGAGTAGCTCCTGCTCCGCCGACTCCTTGGTAAGATAGCCGCAGGCGCCCGCATCGAGGACCGGCAGCAGGTACTCGTCTTCGCTGTACATGCTCAGGATCAGCACCTTCACCGACGCTACCCGGTTGGTGAGCTCCTGCGTGGCTGCCAGGCCGCTGCAGTCCGGCATTTCGAGATCGAGGACGAGTACGTCGGGGCTGAGTCGTTCGGCCACGGCAATGGCCTCTTCACTCGAATTCGCCTCACCGATGATGTCGATGTCCGGCGCTTGTCGCAGCAACACGCGAACACCAGCGCGGAATAACGTGTGATCGTCGGCCAGTACCACGCGAATCGGTGTATCGCCAATGGGTACCCCACGCTTCGCGTAAGGTTGACTGGCGAGCTTCGCGCCGATCGTGGCGAGGCTGTGCTCGTCGATGCGAGAGAGTACAGGCTTATCGCTCATGGCTCGGCCTGCGTCATTCATTGTCATAGTCCGCTCCCGTGTCCCTCGCCGCGCTGCAATGCGCGGGCGATGAGAGCACCGTAGGGAATGCATGGATCGGTGACAAGCGGCAAATCCCCTACAACCGCAGCGCCGGGCCGGGGTGTGCACGACGCCTGCGTTCGCGCCTCACGCCCCGCCGACGACTTGGTGACTCACTCACCCACGATGGTCACCGCGAGGCTCTTGTACGGCACCATTCAGCAATGGAGTCATCCACGCCGGTGCGGAAACGCGCTCGAGCAGCTCCTCGATCGCCTCGGGTTCGCTCGGCCCGATACGGAGGGCGAGGTCACCCTGGCTGACGACACCGGTCAGTATGCCGTCATTGGACACGATGGGAATGCGCCGGATTTGGTGGCGCTGCATCATGCGCAGCAATTCATGAACTTCAGTCGTTTCCCGCGCTGTCACCAAAGGTGGATTGGACATGGCAAGCCGGACGGTCAGGTCGGCGCTCCGCCGGTCTGCCAAACCACGCAGCACGAGATCCCGGTCGGTCAATACGCCGGCCAGGTGTGAAAGATTCGATGCGTCGACGACGGGCAGAAAGCCGACGTCGTACAGCTTCATGATCGACGCCGCTTCGGCGAGCGTGGTCAACGGTGTCACGACTTTCACCGACGTCGACATCACTTCACGGGCAATCATCGTATGGTCCTCTGGCGTTTGAGTGGACTGTCACGATGCCCACGCGATGGCACGGCGGTGTCGGCATTCGCCTTACAACCTGCCCGAATCACGCGGACCGGATTTGGGAAGTTTCCGTGACGAGGCATCGCTGCGCGGCCGTCTGACACCCTGTCGGATCCGGACTGATACGCGGCGCATCAGGGACGTCGTATGCTCTCCTTGCGTTCGCGAACGGCTCGTCGCGAACGGATGCTCTCTCCCGGGACGCCGCGCGGAGAGCTGTCCCGCCGCAGTTCGAGCGACGGGGCCGATCGGGAGGTTGCTGGCCTCGATCGACGTATTGCTTCGGCAATGCATCCACGACATCGCCGTGTGCCGTGGAAAGAACGCCATCCCGGTCATCGGGCAGACAGGGCGACCTGAACCACCGATGATGTCGAACCATTGTGGATGCCATTCGCCAGCGTATGGCCCTCCGGTGTGCGTGTGAACGCATGCCGGAGGGCCATCTCATTGACACCGGCCAACGCGACACAGGAGGCGTGATGTCCAGGGGGTGGTTTCACAAAGGGAGTGCGCTCCCGATGCTGCTGTTGTGCGGCTGTGCGTCTGCCGCGCTCTCGCCATCGCCGGATGCGCAGCCGGTACCCGGACTTCCGGGCGGCGCACAGGCCGACGTTGCAGGCGTACGCGTGGTGGCCGAGGTCGACGCATGGCCGGGTGACCATCGCGTGCTCGGTCGCGTACAGCCGGTGCGGGTGACGATCGAGAATCGGGCCGCCGTGGCAGTGCGGGTGCGCTACGACGATTTCGTGCTTGTCGCGGCCAATGGGCGCCGCTATCCGGCGTTGCCGCCCGTCCGTGTGGAGGGAGAGCTGTTCTCGCCTATGCTGTCGATGGGTTTCTCTCCGGTCGGCACGCCCGGTTTCACCTATCAGCGCTTCTATCTGGCGCCGTACTTCGCACCGCTCTATCCCGGCGTTCCGGTGTACCGGCGCCGGTATTTGTTCTACGACCCGGGCTACTACGCCTTCTGGTACACCGACTTCACCCGTGCGGTGCGGCCATCGGTCGAAGTCCTCGCCATGGCATTGCCCGAGGGCGTCATCGAGCATGATGGACGCGTCACCGGCTTCCTGTACTTCCGGACCGTCGACCCGGACGCCGCGTCGGTCACATTCCGCGCGCGCATCGTGTCCATTGCCGACGATGCCGCCACACTCGGTGGCACTGTGCTCGGAGAAGCGGCCATTCCATTCGCGGTGCGCAAGACGCGCTGAAGGCGCATCGGCGTATCGGATCCGTCCCGTTCACGCATGACTCGAGGAGAGAATACCATGCAAAATATGAGAGGCCTGGCCCGCGCGATTCCGGGTTTCGTGGTGCTGTGGGGATGCACGGGGGAACCCATGAACAAGGGGACGACCGCCTCGTTGGGTGACAGCACGGCGTCCGGTATCCCCACCATCGCCATGGTCGACTCGGTTCCCGGCGAACTCGCGCTCCGCAAGGAGCCCGTACAATTCTTCCAACGTGCGCATACCGCCATCGCGCAGAAGGATGCGCGAAAAGCCGCCGCGGCGCTCCGAGATGCAGCGCGGTACTTCAGGCAGGTCCGCGACAGTGCGGCCGTGAAGGTCAAGGGGCGACTCACCTACGTGGAGGGCGAGCTCGATTCCCTGGCGCGCGTGGCCGAAGGAAAGGAGGGGATCGCCCTGCGGGCACTCGACGGCGCGTTCGCCCGCGCGAACCTCGCGGAAGCCGAGCGTCACGCCGCACGGCTCGACGCGGCGTGGGTCCGCAAGGACACGATGTCGGCGGCGGCCGAGATCATCATGACCGTCGATCATATCGAGCGGGCCAACACAGATGCAGCCACTCCGGTGGACAAGTACGAGTCGCTGCAACTGGCCGATGCGAGGCGGCTGGGGACGGATCTGCTCAAGCACGTCCCGCTGACGTCTGGTGCGAGCATGGCCCGAGTGCAGCAGGATCTGCGGTCCGTGATCGCGGCAACTGAGAAGCACACGCGCAAGACCGGACCCGCCCGCGGTTCCTGATCGCCTGTGTGGCGTCGTGTCGGACACCATCCGACATCATGCCGGACATCCTCCGATATTGACTCGATCAGGATTGTGGTATGCTTCCCTTGCGTTCGCGAACGGCACATCGCGAACGGATGCCTTCTCCCGGGACGCCGTGCGGAAGGCCGCCTCATCGCAGTTCGAGCGATGGGACAGGTCGAGAGGTCGCTGGCCCCGACCGCGGTGTTGCGTAGGCAATGCGCCTGTGGTGTGGCCGTACATCATGGGTAAGAGCGGTGCTCCGTCCATCGGCAACAGGGTAACCTGATGTGCGACGGAATCGAACCAACACGAGAGCCGTTCACCAGCGAGAGGCCCCCGTTTGCGGATTCCGCAGGCGGGGGCCTCTTCACGTCGGGATGGTATCGTGCCAGTTGCACGGTGCCTCGGCGGGCAGCAGCGCGGTCCGAAGACGTGGCAACGACGCGCGCACGACCGGCGCTCGCTATCGCTGGCGCGGGCCGGGCAAATCGCGGCTCCGCCTCACGATGTGGTCGATTGCCCACACCGCATGCTCCCGCACGAGCGCATGTTCATGGGCGTCCATCGCATCGAGCACGGTAAGATCTTCGTCGGTGCCGACGTTACCCAGCACCACGCACGCGTTGCGCTGCAGCATCCACAGTTTGGCGCGCTTGATCGCCGACCCCTTGAAGGCCGCGGCATAGTCGGCTGGCGACATCATGAGGAACGCGCGTGCCAGCGCGCGCGTGCCCTCGCCGTCGTGCGCTTCAGTGAACAGTTCGCGCGGTATGAACTCGGGCAGCATCGCCTCGCGCGCGAACTTCACGTTCCACGGGCACACGTCATTGCAGATGTCGCAGCCGTAGAGCAGCCCCCCCACGCCGTAACGCAGCGCCGGCGGAATCGCGCCGCGGTGCTCGATGGTGAGATAGCTGATGCACCGGTTGGCGTCGAGCACGCGCGGGGCCGGTAACGCACCGGTGGGGCAGGCGTCGAGACACCGCGTACAGCTGCCGCACCGGTCGGCCTCGAACGGCGCGCTTGGCTCCAGCTCGAACTCCACCAGCAGCGAGGCGAGAAACAGGAACGAGCCCGCCTCCGGCGTGATGAGCATGGTATTCTTGCCGAACCAGCCCAGTCCCGCCCGTTGGGCAAGATCCCGCTCGAGCAAGGGGCCGCTGTCTACATACGGGCGCGCGTTCACGGGGTGGCCGACCTCCCGCTCGAGCCAGTGGTGGACCTCGCGCACCCGTTCGCGCAGTACTTCGTGGTAGTCGTCGCCCCTGGCGTACCGCGCCACCGCGCCCGACGGTACATGTCCACCATACGACGCGGCCAGCACCACGGCGTGCGTGGCTCCCGGATGCGGCCGCCGCGCATCCCGGCGCAGCTCGGCGCCCGCCCCGTCGAGATAGTGCATGCCGGCGTGCTGCCCGCGGGCGAGCCATGCGTCGAATGCCGCGCGTGTGGCCGGCTCGCCCAGTGTCGCGACACCCACGGCATCGAAACCGAGCCCGTAGGCGAAGGCCGTGAGGCGCTGTGTGAGCGATGCCCTTTCCGGAGTCGGCGACGGGGTGACCCGGATCGGGTGACCCGGATCGGGTGACCCCACCGCCCGCCCGATCAGGGCTGCCGCCCCACCCAGCGCGCGAACGCGATCACGTCCTCGGCCGGCGGAATCGCGCCGTCGTCCCCGTAGGCCGTGTACATGCGCCACCGGACATAGCTGGTAGCTGGAAGCGGCAGGAACGGAAACCGACGGTACCAGTGCCGATGGCGGAATCGCCAAGCCACGCGCAGCAGATCCACGGCCAGCGCCGGGTTGAGCAGCGCGCGCAGCGCCAGAGCGAAGGTGAGCGAGATCCACGCCATGCCCGAAATATACCAAGGCCCGGCACCGCGTGTAGATTCGCAGGCCATGAACCTCGACGAATACCAACAGCTGGCGGCGCGCACGCTCGCCCACGATCGTACCTACGAGCAGCAACTGGCGAATGCCGCGTTGGGGCTCACCGGTGAGGCCGGCGAAACGGCCGAGATCGTCAAGAAACATCTCTTCCACGCGACGCCGCTCGATCGCGACGCGATCATCAAGGAGCTGGGCGACTGCCTCTGGTACATCGGTGCCTGCGCTACGGTGCTCGACGTGTCGCTCGACGAGATCGCGCAGCGCAACATCGAGAAGTTGCGCAAGCGCTATCCGGAAGGGTTCGACCCCGAGCGCAGTCGCAACCGGGCGGAGTGAGCGCGGGCTATCGCAGGAACGACCGCCCGTCGAATGCGGTATCGGCCGTGATGGACAGGAGGTCCAAGGCCGACGGCACGATGTCGGTGGTGCGCTGCGGTGTCCGCGCGATGGGCGTGTCGACGATGAGCGGCACCAGCATCTGATCCCTGAGCAGCGCACCGTGGGTGGAGACATGCGGGACCGGCTCGAATCGCGAGCGGAGATCCCACCCTTCGGCGGCGGAGACGAGGACGTCCCCCGAGCGTGCACTCGCCCCGAGCAGCGACAGTTGTACGAGCGCATCGGGGTAACGCCCGGCGGCGGTCACCTCCCACGCAGTACAGGCGTCGAGATGGTGCAGCGAGCCACCCAGTTCCAACGGGTCGCCATTCGTGCACACATACGACCAGCGCGCGCCTCCCGCGCCGTGCGCGCGGCGCACCTCGGCGTGGCCGCGTCCCGCGTGGCGCACCTGCACGACGTCGGCCGACACGTTCACCGCCACGAGGTCGATGGCCGGTCGCGAGACCAGCCGGTCGAGCAGCCCGTCCCACGCGGGCGCATGATTGCTCCACCAGCGACGCGACCGTTCGCTCGGCGTAAAATAGAGATGCGCCATGGCGTTACCTCCCACCATGAGCACCACGTCGGGATTCTTCACCGTGAGGCGGGGATGCGCGCGCACCCGCAGCCCTTCGCCTTCCAGCCAGCCGTGCAGATCATCGTGCTGCGTGATGGCGTCGTGGCCATGATCGCCGGTGATCCAGATGTGCAGCGACTCTCCCCAACCATCGCGTGCGGCGATGCGCTGCGCCCTGGCGACGGCGGCATCGACATCGGCGATGGCCGTACGCACCGGTGCGGAGCGCGGCCCGAACTTGTGGGCGAACTTGTCGCCGCTCAGGATCCCCAGCACCGACATGCGCGGACGGATGCGCGCGAATCGCTCGAAGAACACGTTCACGGCGTGCTGCTCGACGCGACGCCACCCGAGCAGGTCGCCGCGAAAATGCGCGGGCGCCGCGCGGAACATCCAGCCGATGCCGCGCCCGATACGGCCGTGTGTGGCACCACGCCCGATCATGCTGAGCGCGGCCAGCGACGGCCGTGCGTACTCGAGCAGCGTGGGCACCTCCGGCGCGAGGTCACGGTCGACATGCCAGATGTCGATCCCGGCATAGCTGCGCGACTGTCCCGTGGCCCAGCGCAGTGAGCGGCTGCGGTCGAACCACCGCAGCCCCGGCATACCCACGCGCGCCGGGTGCGTGCCCATGAGGAACGGCACATAGGCCGGTCCGGTCACCGACGGAAACGAGGAGGTGATCTGGTGGGCGCTGCCCCGATCGCGCAGGGCGGCCAGCGTCGGGACACGTCCCGCTTCCATCTCCTCGGCGAGGACATCCGGACGCACACCGTCGGCCACGACGAGGAGCAGCCGCCGTGCTCCGGTGGTATCATGCGTCACGATCGCCTCTCGTCTCCGACCGCGGCGCTGTCGTGGTGTGCTGTCCGTTGATTTTCACTGGCTTCCCGCATCGACCTGCAATTCCATGGCGAAATCCCGTCGCAACGCGCCCCGCACGGCAACAGGCAAGCAGGCCTCTCCTGTCACCAGAGCCACCGCCGAGCAGCAATCGGTGGCCGCGTACCGGGAGCGGACCGAAGCGGGGCATCGGGCGGCGGGTCGTGAGCCGGCGACCACGGGGAACCTCGTCTCGAAGGGGGCGCGAGCCGTCCGCCGGAGCGATCCCCGGTTGGTCGATCAGTCGCTGCGTGACCGGCCAATGCTTACCGAAGACGAAAAGTTGCTGCAGAGCCCCAAGGACGAGGCGACCGCCTTCACCCGATCCGATCCGTGGCGCGTCATGCGCATCACGTCGGAGTTCGTGGAAGGGTTCGACGCGCTGTCCGACATCCAGAAGGGCGTGACGATCTTCGGCTCGGCGCGCACGGGGCCGGATGATCCCATGTACGGGGCCGCGCGGGAAACGGCACGCCTGTTGGCCGAGCAGGGCTTCTCCATCCTCACCGGGGCGGGGCCCGGCATCATGGAGGCCGCGAACCGCGGAGCCCAGGACGTCAACGGCCATTCGGTGGGGTGCAACATCGAATTGCCGTTCGAGCAGGGCGCCAATCCGTACGTCGATACCCTCGTGAACTTCCGCTATTTCTTCGTGCGGAAGACGATGTTCATCAAGTACTCGAACGCGTTCATCATCTTCCCCGGCGGCTTCGGCACGCTCGACGAACTGTTCGAAGCGCTCACGCTCATTCAGACCGGGAAGATCTACCAGTTCCCGGTCATCCTGTTCGGCACGCATTACTGGGCCGGACTGGTGCGCTGGATCGGCTCGCGCATGGCGGCGGAGGGCAAGATCTCCCCCGGTGACCTCGATCTGCTGTTACTCACCGATGATCCGCGCGAAGCCGCACAGGCCGTGATGGACGCCCATGCGGCGCAGACGGCGAGTCGCGTACTGCACGACGAGGCGTAGGCCCACCCGGGGTAATTCCGATTGACAAAGTCGGGATTGCCCTGCTAGTCTGCGGGTGTGTTGGTTGAGAATTGTTCTCATAAAGTATTCGCATGCTCGCTACGCTGATCCTTTCGCTCGCCGTTGCCGGTACCCCGCAGGACACCGCGCGCCGTACGGCGCCCGATTCCTCCGCCCCGGCGGTCCGCACCGCCCGGGCCGATGCCCGGCAGCTCACCGCCGTCACGGTGCGAGCCGAGACCTCCCGGTCGAAACGCTACCTGGTCCCGGCCACCAGCTCGGCCACCCGCACCCACGTTCCGCTTCGCGAGGTGCCGCAGTCGGTGACCGTGCTCGGCGCCCCCATTTTGGCCGACCTCCGCATTCAGTCCATGGCCGCGGCGGTGGAGTATCTCCCCGGCATCACCATGGGGCAGGGCGAGGGCCACCGCGACGCGCCCACCATCCGTGGTCAGAGCAGCACGGCCGACTTCTTCGTGGACGGCGTGCGTGACGATGCGCAGTACCTGCGCGACACCTACAACGTGCAGCAGATCGACGCCGTGAAGGGGGCTAATGCCGCGGTGTTCGGCCGTGGTGGCGGTGGCGGCATCATCAATCGCGTCTCCAAGCGGGCCGAGTGGGCGCCCGCCTACTTCGGGCGCGTCGAGACCGGCTCTTGGAATCAGCGGCGTACCACCGTCGACCTCAATCAGCCGTTCGGCACGTCCGCCGCCGGTCGCCTCAACGCGATGTACGAGAACAGCGCCTCGTTCCGGCGTGGCATGGGCTACGACAAGTGGGGCGCCAACCCCACGGCCACACTGATGATCGGCCGAGTGCAGCTGCGCGCCGGCGCGGAGCGCTACGTGGACCATCGCACGGTCGATCGCGGACTGCCGTCGGCGAACGGCAGGCCATCACGGCTCGACACGAGGGTGTTCGTGGGCAACCCCGACGCCAGCCGCTCGGGGATCACGGTAAACGGGGCCAATACGCAACTGGAGTTCGACAACGGCCACGGTTTCACGTTCCGGTCGCACTCGCGTGCATGGCGCTACGACAAGCGCTACCAGAACGTCTTCGCTACCAGTGCCATCAATGCGGCCGGCACGCAGTTCAGCCTCGGCGCGTATCGGGACGCTGTCGATCGCCGCAGCCTGTTCACCCAGAACGACGCACTCTGGATGGTCGATGGACGCGGCCTTCGCTCCACTCTGCTCGTGGGCACGGAGCTGAGCCGGCAGCGCTCCGATCAGCGCCGCGAGACGGGCTACTTCGACAACACCACGACCGCGCTCGTCGCCAGCGTGGCGGCGCCCACCGTGCGCACGCCCGTGACGTTCCGGCCGAGCGCGACCGACGCCAGCCACGACGCGACCGCTTCCGTGGCGGCCGTGTTCGTGCAGGAGCAGCTGCACCTCGGGCGCTTCGTGCAGCTCGTGGCCGGTGTGCGCCACGATCGCTTCACCATCGACGTCCTCAATCGTCGCACCGCTAGCCGTCTGGCGCGCACGGACCACCTCCTGTCGCCGCGCGCCGCGGTGATCGTCACGCCCGCGGCGAACGTCTCGCTGTACGGCAGCCACAGCGTGTCGTTCCTGCCAAGCACCGGCGATCAGTTCACGTCGCTGTCGGTCACCACGCAGACCCTCGAACCCGAACGGTTCCGCAATCACGAAGTGGGGTTCAATTGGAATGTACGTCCCGCCTTCGCAGTCACGGCCGCGTACTATGCCGTCGATCGCACCAACACGATGGCGCCCGATCCGCTCGATGCGACGCGAATCGTGCAGAGCGGGCATCAGCGTACCACCGGCGCCGAGGTGGGGGTACAGGGCTCGCCGCTGCCGCGGTGGAACGTGACCGGCGGCATCGCGGTGCAGGACGCCCGCATCGTGAGCCGCACGTTGTCGGCGCGACCGGGCGCGACAGTGCCACTGGTGCCCCGCACGGCGGCGTCGCTGTTCAACAAGGTGCAGCTGCATCGCCGCGTGGCGCTCGGCGCCGGCATCGTGCACCAGACGCGGCGATTCGCCGCCATCGACAATGCGGTGACGCTGCCGGCCTTCACGCGCGTGGATGGGGGCGCCTACGTGTCCTTGTCGCGCGGTTTCCTGGTGCAGCTCAACATCGAGAACCTGTTCGACACGCGATACTTCGCCACGTCGCACGGCAATAACAACATCATGCCCGGCGCCCCCCGCGCTTTCCGCCTCGCGTTCGGGTTGCAGCCCTGAGTGCGGCCGGCCACGACGGCGAACGGGGTTGAACCGTCGGCCCAACGGGGCATATTTCGGCTTCCATTGCGCCCGGCCCTCCCGGCCGGGCGCTCGCTTTTATTCCGGCCTCAGCTGGCACGCGCATGTTTCAGGAACTCATCGCCCAGATGGCACGCGAAGTCGAGAAGCTCCAATTCGAGCTGAACGTCACGCTGCCCGCGGAAATCCGAAAGGCCGTCGAGCTCGGCGACCTGAAGGAAAACAGTGAGTACAAGGCGGCTCTCGAGCGCCAGCAGTTTGTACAGGCGCGTCTCGGGCAGCTCACGCAGCGTGTGACCAAGCTGGCCAACATCGACATCACACAGATCCCCGCCGACAAGGTGGGGCTCGGCTCGAAGGTGGTTGTCGAAGACGAAGCGTCGAAGGGCAAGGAGTCGTACGAGCTCGTGTTCGGTGATGCCGGTGAGCTGCACGACGGTCACGTGACGATGGGGTCGCCCATCGGCCGGGCGCTGCAGGGGAAGGGGGTTGGTGAGACGTGCATCCTCAAGCTGCCCACCAAGGTGCGGCGTTTGGTGATCGTCGAGCTGTACACCATTCACGACCGCAACGCGGACGATCTCGCGTAACGGTTCCACGCTTTACGGAGGCGGGATGCAGCAGGCTGTGTACGACACGCGCGGCGCCGATCCGCACACGCGCATCCGCTGCGTCGAACGGGACACCCCCGTCCCGGGCACGGGTGAGGTGCTCATCGAAATGATCGCAGCGCCGATCAACCCCTCCGACGTGCTGACCATCACCGGTCAGTACGGCGCCCTGCCGCCGCTCCCCGCCATCGGGGGAAACGAAGGCGTGGGTCGCGTGGCTGCGCTCGGCGATGGCGTTACCGGCGCGCGCGTGGGCACGCGGGTGCTGATGCCTGTGGCGGCCGGCAGCTGGGTGTCCCACACCGTAGCGAAGGCCGCCACGCTCATGCCGCTCCCCGACGAGGGCGATGCGTTGCAGCTCGCCATGCTGACGGTGAATCCGCCGACCGCGTCGCTGCTGCTCTCCGAATTCGTGACGCTGGACGCCGGCGACTGGGTCATCCAGAACGCCGCCAACAGCGCGGTCGGTGAATACGTCATCCAGCTGGCCAAGGCCCGCGGTCTGCACACGGTGAACGTGGTGCGGCGCGAGGATATGGTACCGGTACTCGAGGCCCTCGGCGGCGATGTCGTGCTCGTGGATGGCCCCGACCTCGCGGCGCGGGTGGCCCACGCCACCGGCGGCGCCACGATCCGACTCGGACTCGATGCCGTCGGAGGGTCGGCCACCGACCGGCTTGCCCAGAGCCTGGCCGTCGGTGGCACCGTGGTGAACTACGGCGCGATGAGCGGCGAACCGTGCAAGGTGGCGCCCGGCACGTTCGTGTTCCGCAACATCACGCTGCGCGGCTTCTGGCTGGCCTTCTGGTTCCGGCAGGCGAGCGTGGCGCAGCAGAGGGCGCTCTACGGTGACCTCGCGCAGCGCATCGCTCGCGGTGAGCTCGCGGCCCGGGTGCATCGCATTTTTCCATTGGCGCAGGTGCACGACGCCGTCGCGCTGGCGGCGCGTGGGGGCCGCGACGGGAAGGTGGTGCTCGTTCCCTGAGCCCCTGCTGCCGGAGGGCGCGCCACGGGCTAGCTTTCGCCCATGCCCACCTTCGGTAACGGACGACGGGTCGCCATCATCGCGGGCGTACGCACCCCGTTCGCGCGCTCCGGCACGGCGCTCAAGGAGTACACGGCCATCGACCTGGGCCGCTTCGCCGTCGGCGAACTCGTGCAACGCACCAACCTCGACGGGGCCGCCGTCGACCTGCTGGTATACGGCACGGTCGTACAGTCGGTGGTCGCGCCGAATATCGCGCGCGAAGTGGCGCTCATGCCGCACTTCCCGAAGACGCTGCAGGCGTACACGGTCAGCCGGGCCTGTGCCTCCGCCAATCAGGCCATCACCGATGCGGCCGATCAGATTGCGCTGGGGCACGCGCAGGTAGCCATTGCCGGTGGCAGCGAGAGTCTCACCCAGGTGCCGATTCTGCACTCGCGTGGCATGAGCGACATTCTCGTGGCCGCGTCGAAGGCGAAGAGCATGTCGCAGCGCGTGGCCACGCTGGCGCGCGTGCGTCCGAAGGACTTCGTGCCCGTCACGCCGGCCATCGCCGAACCGAGCACGGGTGAAACGATGGGGCAGAGCGCCGACAAGATGGCGAAGCTGAACGGCATCACGCGCGAGGCGCAGGACCGGTTCGCATGGCGTTCGCATCGGCAGGCCGCGCAGGGACTGGACGACGGGCGCCTCACGTCGGAGATCGTACCGGTCCCGGTGCCCCCGAAGTACGACACCATGCTGGCCACCGACAACGGCGTGCGGCGCGACAGCAGCTACGAGCAGCTGTCGTCACTCAAGCCCGTCTTCGACCGGCAGTACGGCACCGTGACGGCAGGCAACGCCTCGCCGCTCACCGACGGGGCGAGTGCCGTACTGCTGATGAGTGAGGAGCGGGCGAAGGCGCTCGGGTACGCGCCGCTCGCCTACATCAGGTCGTACGCCTACGCGGCGGTGGATCCCGCGGAGCAGCTGCTGCAGGCGCCCGTGCTCGCGGCCCCGCATGCGCTCGCGCGCGCCGGCCTGTCGTTGCGTGACATTGACCTCGTGGAGATGCACGAAGCGTTTGCGGCACAGGTGCTGAGCAACATTCAGGGGCTGGCGTCGAAGACGTGGGCCGAGCGTGCGGGGTTGAGTGCGCCGGTTGGTGAGGTCGATCCGGAGCGACTCAACGTGATGGGGGGATCGCTCTCCATCGGTCATCCATTCGGTGCCACCGGCGCGCGCGTGCTCACCACGCTGTGCCACGAGTTACAGCGCCGCGGCGGGCAGTTCGGCATGCTCACGGTGTGCGCAGCCGGCGGCATGGGGCATGCGATGATCGTGGAGCGGGCATGATGGACGGGGAGGCCCGGAAGATGGGAGGCACGGAGCCGGTCGTGTGCGACACGGTGACGGGGCTCACGCTGACCGTGGAGCGAGGCGTGGCGATCGTCACGTACGATCAGCCGTCGTCGCCGGTGAATTCGCTCAACTCGCGTGTGGGGCCGGTGTTCGAGCGCATCTTTGCGCGCATCGAGCAGGATGGCTCGATCGTGGGCGCGGTGCTGGTGAGTGGCAAGCACGACACCTGGATCGCCGGCGCCGACATCGAGGAGCTCACGCGCATCGAGCTCGCCGCGCAGGGGGAGGCGTTGTCGCGTGGTGGGCATGCGCTGCTGGATCGCCTGGCGGCTCTCACCAAACCTGTCGTCGCCGCCATTCACGGGGCTGCGTTGGGCGGTGGGCTCGAAGTGGCGTTGGCGTGTCGGTATCGCGTGGCGACGGATCACGCCAAGACCGTGTTGGCGCTCCCCGAAGTGCAGCTGGGGCTTATCCCCGGTGCCGGTGGCACACAGCGACTGCCGCGCACGGTCGGGTTGCAGGCGGCGCTCGACATGATTCTCACCGGACGCAACATCAAGGCGAAGAAGGCGTGGCAGATGGGGCTCGTGCACGAGCTCGTTCATCCCGCCATCCTTCGTGATGTGGCGATGCGGCGCGTGCACGATCTGGCCGCTGGGCGCTCGGTGCCGGTGAAACCGCGCAAACGAAGCGCCACCACGGTGTTGCTCGAGGAGAACACCCTCGGCCGCAAGCTGGTGTTCCGCAAGGCGCGTGAAGGCGTGTTGGAGAAAACCAAGGGCAAGTATCCGGCACCGCTCGCGGCGATCGACGTGATTCAGCACGGCTACGCCGAAGGCATGGAGGCCGGGCTGCGCGAAGAGGCGCGCGTGTTCGGCGAGCTCACCGTGTCGCCGGTGTCGCGGCAGCTCGCTGGCATCTTCTTCGCCACCACGGCGCTCAAGAAGGACAACGGACTGCCCGAGGGCGTGGTGGCGAAGCCACGCCCGGTGAAGAAGATCGCCGTGCTCGGTGCCGGCTTCATGGGCGCGGGGATCACCACGGTTGCCGTGCAGGCCGGCACGCAGGTGCGCCTCAAGGATGCCTCGGTCGAGCGCCTCGCAACCGGCTGGCAGGCGGTGCGCGACGTGGTGCGTGAACGGGTGCGCAAGCGGCAGATCACCAAGGCGCAGATGGATGACACCCTGTCGCTGGTCGGAGGCACCACCGACTATCGCGGCTTTGCCAACGTGGACGTGGTCATCGAGGCGGTGTTCGAGGATCTCGCGGTGAAACATCAGGTGCTGCGCGAGGTGCAGGCCGTGGCACCCAACGCCATCTTTGCGAGCAACACGAGCACGATCCCTATCCGGGACATTGCGGCCGCTGCGGCGCGCCCTGAACGTGTGGCGGGCATGCACTTCTTCTCGCCCGTGCACAAGATGCCGCTGCTCGAGGTGATCGTCACGCCCGAGACGAGCCCCGAGACCACCGCCACCGTGGTGCAGTATGGCCGGCAACTGGGCAAGACCGTCATCGTGGTGAAGGACGGCGCTGGCTTTTACGTAAACCGCATTCTGGCGCCCTACATCAACGAGGCGGGACGGCTGCTCGACGAAGGCGCCCGAATCGATGATGTCGACGCGGCGCTCGCGGAGTTCGGGTTTCCCGTGGGACCGATCACGCTGCTCGACGAGGTGGGGCTCGACATTGCCGGCAAGTCGGGGCCTATCATGGCCGCGGCCTTCGGCGACCGCATGCTGCCGTCGGAAACGCTGCGGCGCGTGGTGGAGAGTGGGCGCCTCGGCCGCAAGGCGAAGAGCGGGTTCTATCGCTACGACGACGCCGGCAAGCGACAAGGGGTGGACGACAGTGTCTACGCGCTCACGCCGGCCGGATCGAACCGCCAGTCGGTACCCGCTCGCGAGATCCAGCAGCGGTGCGTATTGCCGATGTTGAACGAGGCGGTCCGCTGTCTCGAGCAGGGAATCATTCGCAGTGCCCGTGATGGCGACATCGGCGCAGTCTTCGGTATCGGGTTTCCACCGTTCCTTGGCGGGCCGTTCCGCCATCTCGATACGTTGGGGCTGCCGACGGTGGTGGAACAGCTCGATGCCCTCGATGCCCGGTATCCGGGGCGCTTCGAACCGGCCACGTTGCTGCGCGAAATGGCTGCCGTAGGCCGACGTTTTCATCCCTGACCGCACTCCTCCGCATGCCCACCAGCGCGCTGCATCCCCGCATTCGCGAAGTGATCTCGGCCCTCACCGAGGCACAGCGCGAGATGGAAGTGTGCTGTGCCGACATCACGCCCGAGCAGGAGTTGCGACGCATCGGCGACGGATGGACCGTGGCCCAGGTGGTGGAGCACATTGCCATCGTAGACGGCGGCGCGGGGCGCATCGTGAGCAATATCGCCAAGCAGGTCGCCGCCGTCCCCGAGACGAGCGATGATCCGGTGGCCTCCTCACTCGATCGATATCGCGTGCCCGATCCGTCGTTTCGCAAAGTGGTGGCGCCCGAGATGGTGCGTCCCATGAGCGGCGCGCCCGTCGCGGAATCGTCGGCGCGCGTGCGTGAGTCGCGTGCCCGACTCATCGCCGCGCTCGAAGCGGCCTCGGGGACCGCGCTCGGCGGGGCGCATTTCCCGCATCCGATATTCGGCCCGCTTGACGGCTACCAGTGGGCCTTGTTCGCTGCGCAGCATCAGCGTCGGCACCTCGTGCAGATCCGCACCATTCTTGCCTCCTGAGCCAATCATGTCGGCACCCTTGCAGTTCACCTATTTCGGCCATTCCTGCTTCGCCGTCGTCGTCGACGGCGTGCGGCTACTCTTCGATCCATTCATCACTGGCAACCCGAAGGCCGGCAGCGTCGATGTGAACAGCATCGAGGCCGACTACATCCTCATCACGCATGGCCACGGTGATCACCTCGCCGACGCGGTGGCGATCGCCACGCGCACCGGGGCGAAGGTGATCAGCAATTACGAGATCGCATCGTGGTTGGCCAAGCAGGGGGTAAGCAAGACGCACGGCATGAACTTCGGTGGCTCGTATGCGCTGCCGTTCGGTCGCGCCAAGTACGTGGTGGCGGTGCACAGTAGCACGCTCCCGGACGGCTCGCCGGGCGGCAATCCCGGCGGCTTCGTGGTTACGAACGGTACGCGCACGTTCTATTACGCGGGTGATACGGCGCTCACCTACGACATGAAGCTCATCGAAGCGGAGTTCTCGGTCGATTTCGCGGTGCTGCCCATTGGCGACACCTTCACCATGGGCCCCGAAGATGCGGCGCGCGCTGCTTCCTTTGTGGGAACCAGCAAGGTCATCGGCGTGCACTTCGATACGTTCCCGCCCATCGCCATCAACCACGACACGGCCCGTCGTCACTTCAAGGACCTTGGCATCGGGCTGGTGCTGCCGGTGATCGGGGAGACCATCGCCCTGTGACACGTCGCATCGCGCCTTTCGCCTCGGCCGCGCTCCTGCTTGCTGCCTGCAGTGGGGCCGCCACCAACAGTGCATCGTCGCCGTCGCCCGCTGCGCTGCCACGTACGCGTGCCGAGCGTACCGACTACAAGGAGACGTCGTCGCATGCCGACGTCATGGCGTTCATCGACTCGCTCAAGACGCTCGGTGCACCGATCAGCGTAAGCGAGTTGGCGAAGAGCCCCATGGGCAAGTCGGTACCGCTGGTGGTGGCCGCGCGTCCGCGGGTGAGTACGGTGGCCGAAGCGCGTGCGCTGGGTCGCCCCATCGTGTACGTCCAGGCCAACATCCACGCCGGTGAAGTGGAAGGAAAGGAAGCGGTGCTCGCGTTGCTGCGAGACTGGAGCTTTTCCAAAGGCCCTACCGTGCTCGACTCGTTGGTCGTGGTCCTCGTTCCCATCTACAATACCGACGGCAACGACAAGCTCGCGCCACAGGCCCGTAATCGCGGTGCCCAGCAGGGACCCGAGATGATCGGCGAGCGTCCCAACGGCGCGGGGCTCGATCTCAACCGCGACTATGTGAAGGTTGAGGCGCCCGAGACCATGGGCTCGCTCAAGGCCTTCGCGGCGTGGACGCCCGACCTGTTCATGGACCTGCACACGACGAACGGGTCGTATCACGGCTATGCGCTCACGTATTCGCCATCGCTGCACCCTGCGGCGCCACTCGCGCCGTTTACGGCCGATACGCTGCTGCCGGAGATCCGTCGGCGCATGAAGGCGAAGCACGGCTTCGAAACGTTTCCGTACGGCAACTTCACTGGTGCCAACGGGCGGGAGAGCCTTGCCGCCGAGACCAAGTCGGGGTGGGTCACCTACGAACACAAACCGCGGTACGGCACCAACTATTTCGGGTTGAGCGGTGGGGTGAGCATTCTCAGCGAGGCGTACTCACACGACCCGTTCGATCGCCGCGTGGCGAGCACGCGGGCTTTTGTGCAGGAAGTGCTGAGCTATGTGGCCGCCAACCCGGCCGCTGTGCGGGCTCGGGTGAAGGTGGGACGTCAGGCAACCGTCCTGCCGGAGCGCGGCGTCGCCCCGATGGTCCCGGTGCAGAGCCGCTTCACCTCGCGCGCCGATACGCAGCCCGTGATTGTGGAGCGGCTGGAGCGTGTGGCCGACAGCACGGCGCTCACGCAGCCTGGTGTGCCGCGCGGGCTGCGCCGCACCGGCCAGTTCACCGCCCAGCGCATGCCCGTGGTCGACCGCTTCGAGGGCGTCGTGAACCGGCCGCTGCAGGGGGGCTACCTCGTCGAGGGGGACTGGCCGCGTGTGCGGGAGTTGCTCACGGCGCACGGCATTCCCTTCCAGCCGGCCGGCGACACCGAGCGCGCGGTCAACGAGTTCGTCGTGGATACCGTGATTGCGTCCGGGCGTCCGTTCCAGGGGCACCGGGAAGTTGCCGTGCGCGGTCAGTGGCGCGCCGTCACCCGCCGCGCCCCGGCCGGTTCCATCGTGGTGATGCCCCGTTCGGGGAATGACCTGCTCGCCATGCTCCTGCTGGATCCGGAAAGCGACGACGGATACCTGACCTGGAACGTCTTCGATTCAGCGCTGGCCAAGGGGAAAGCCGCTCCCGTGGTCCGCTTGTCATCGCCCACCCGTTAGTTTTCCGCCATGCTCCGCACGTCCCTCCTTTATCTGTCGCGCCAGCAAGGCGTGTTCGACTTCGTCAAGAATGTCGGATTCGCTCGCAAGATGGCGTCCCGTTTCGTCGCCGGCGAAACGATCAGCACGGCCGTCGACGCGGTGGCCCAGCTCAACGCCAAGGGCATCAGCGCCTCACTCGATCTGCTTGGCGAAAGTGTGCACAGCGAGGCGGAGGCGCGCGCCACCGGTCGCCAGTACCTCGAAATCCTCGACCGCATCCACGAACGCAAGCTCGACGCGAACGTGTCGGTGAAGCTCACCGCGCTCGGGCAGGACATCTCCGACGATCTTGGCGTGGAGGTCGTACGTGAGGTCATCGCACGCGCGAAGCAATACGACAGCTTCGTGCGACTCGACATGGAGTCGAGCGCGTACACCGATCGTACGCTCGACACCTTTGAGCAGAAGCTGTTCCCCGGGTTCGAGAACAATGTCGGGATCGTACTGCAGAGCTCCCTCCGCCGTACGCTCGATGATATCGCGCGCGCCAACCGGCTCTCGGCGCGCGTGCGCATCTGCAAGGGCGCGTACCTCGAGCCGCCCGCGGTGGCGTTCCCCGACAAGGCGGACGTGGACAAGAACTACGTCGCGGCGATGCACACGCTCATGACGGAGGGGCGCTATCCCGGCATCGCCACGCACGACGAGGCGATCATCGCCGAGGCCAAGCGTTTCGCGAAGGACAAGGGGATCGCGCCCGACACATTCGAGTTCCAGATGCTCTACGGGGTGCGTCGTGACCTGCAGGAGCAGATCGTGAAGGAAGGCTACCGGATGCGCGTGTACGTGCCCTTCGGCAGCCAATGGTATCCGTACCTCATGCGTCGCCTCGCCGAACGCCCCGCGAACATCGCGTTCATGGCGGGCAACATCGTGAAGGAGTCGCTTGGGGGCTGAGCAGCACGACCAGCCTGCGGGGCGCGAAGGCGCCGCACACGCCGGGCATCACCAGCCGCCCGATCACGCGGCTGGTGACGAGCGCACCCTCGGCGGGTACATGGCGGTGCACAAGCGCCCGGCGGCGTTCGAAGGGGTCGATGGCTTCTCATATTCGGTGGATATCCTCACCGATACCACGGGCGAGGCCGCCACGCCGTGGGGCGCGTACCTGTTCTTCGTGCGCTGGGGCCACGGCGAGCCCGAGGTGCAGGGGCATCTCGAAACGCACTTCATCGTGCGGGGCGCCAGTGAAGCGGTGGTGCGCCATCAGTTGGGCGCGATGCTCCTGGCGAACGTGAAAGCCACGCTCGATGGACTCATTCGCACGCGGACGGCTGGATGACCCGCGACGCGAGTCAGTTCGTGCAGTTGGGGCCGGCGCCACCAGACGACCTGTCGGTCGAAGGGGTGGTGGTGCAGGGGACGGGCGGGGTGTGGGATGTCCGGCTGGCCAGCGGCTCGGTGGCATCGGCGTCGCTCCGCGGTCGCCTCAAGCACGAGGCGCGAGGCGCGCTCAAACTGGCGGTTGGTGACAAGGTCACGCTCACGTGGGAGAACGGGGAGCCCGGGGCTTGGTTCATCACCGACATTCACGAGCGGTTCAGCAAACTCGCGCGACGCGCGCCAGGTGGAGCCCGTGGTGAGCGGGTGGTGGTGGCTAACCTCGATCAGGTGCTGGTCGTGTTTGCGGCGGCGCGCCCGGAGCCGCATCCGCGCATGCTCGACCGCTTTCTCGTCATCGCCGAAGCGAACGGTCTGCACGCGCGCATCGTGGTGAACAAGTGCGATCTCGTCAGCCCGGCGGAAGCCCGTGCGCTCTTCGGCGAGCAGGCGGCGGCCGGGTATCCAGTGCACTACACAAGCATCGAGACAGGCGAGGGGCTCGACGCCTTGCACGATGCCCTGGCTGGTCGCAGTTCGGCCCTCAGCGGCCCATCGGGCGTGGGCAAGTCGTCGCTCATGAACCGGCTCTTCCCCGGCCTCGATCTGCGCACGGCCGCGATCAGCGACAGCGTGAACAAGGGGCGACACACCACCGTGGGCGCGGTGCTGCATCCGCTGCCGGGCGGTGGGTTTCTCGCCGATACGCCAGGCTTGCGTGAAGTGGGCCTGTGGGGCATCGATGCCGCCGACGTGCCGCACTGCTTCCCCGAGTTCGCCCCGTATCTTGGCCAGTGCCGCTTCGCCGACTGCATCCACACCGTCGAGCCGGGGTGCGCCATTCGCGACGCGGTCGAACGTGGGGACGTGTCGCGCGGCCGATTCGAGAGCTACGTAAAGCTGCGCGAGGAGCTGGCCGAACAGAACTGACGCCCGGCCCAGCCGGTGCGTGACCGTTGGGCGCAGGCCGCCGAACCCTTACTTGCTCCGCAGCGTGCCGAGACCGCCGTCGACTCCGTACGTCTGCCCCGTGACCCAGGCCGCTTCGGGCCCGAGCAGCCAGGCCATGCAGGCGGCCACGTCGTCGGGTTGTCCGACGCGACCGAGCGCGTGCATCGCCTGTGAGGCCTGCAGGGCAGGCGCGGATCCGGTGATGCGCACGGTGAGCGGCGTGTCCACAAGTCCCGGCGCCACGGCGTTCACGCGCAGACCGCGCGTCGCGTAGGTCGCGGCGGCGGAGAGCACCAGACCCTGCACACCGCCCTTGGCAGCGGCGATGGCCTCGTGGTTGGCGAGCCCGATGCGTGCGGCCGCGGTACTGCACAGCACCACGCTGCCGCCGTTGGACATCACGCGGGCCGCGGCACGCACGGTGCCGAAGGCGGTGGTGAGGTTCTGCGCGATCGTGTGCTGGAATTCGTCGAACTTCGTGAGATGCGCCGGCTTGAGCAGCAGCGAACCCACGCAGTTGGCGATGCCGGTGAGTGCCCCGAGTTGCGCGACGGCGGCATCGGTTGCCGCGTCGATCTGCGTCCAGTCGGTGAGGTCGGCCGCCATGTGCGGGGCGCCAAGTTCACCGGCCAGCGCCGCCAGGCGTTCCTCGCCGCGGGCGCTGAGGAAGACCCGTGTGCCGCGGGCCACGAGGGTACGGGCAAGTGCCGCACCGATACCACCGGTGGCACCCAAAACGAGAACCGCGTGCGATGTCTGGGACATGCACGCGGAACTCCCGGCGATGGGGGCGGGTTCCCGCCTGTCACGGTCGCGGGCCGCCCCGGTCCCTTTCAGGGAGACAGGCGCCGCTTCACCCACTGGCCCGCTTCCCGGCGGAACTGAATGCGGTCGTGCAGGCGGCTCCGGCGGCCCTGCCAGAATTCGACTTCTTCCGGCACCACGCGGAACCCACCCCAATGCTCCGGCAACGGCACGATCCCATCGGCGAACCGCTGCTCGTTTGCGGCCAGCTGCGCCTCGAGCGTCTCGCGCGACGGCAACACGCTGCTCTGTGACGAGGTCCACGCGCCGATACGGCTGGGCAGGGGCCGCGACTGAAAGTACGCGTCCGACTCGGCGCGACCGACCCGCTGCACCGCCCCGTTGATGCGCACCTGACGCTCCAACTCGGCCCAGAAAAAACAGAGCGAGGCGCATGGATTGTCCGCCAACTCCCGGCCCTTGCGACTGCGGTAATCCGTGTAGAACACGAAACCGCGTTCGTCGACCCCTTTGAGCAGCACGATACGCGCGGAGGGATAGGCATCGGGCGTGGCCGTCGCGAGACACATCGCGTTGGGCTCGACGACGTCGGCTTTCACCGCTTCGTCGAACCAGCGCGTGAACTGCACGATGGGATCACTGGCCACGTCAGCTTCGGAAAGCGCGTGGCGCTGATAGTCCTTGCGGATGTCGGCGATGGACACGAGAAGAAGGGGCAGAGAGCAGAAGGCAGAGCGCAGAGCACCGGGGCGCCCCACGGTGGTACCGGAGGCACGCGTAAGCTACACCCTACCGGACAGGATCAACGACCGCCGCGTTCATCGTGGACGGCGGCAACCGCGCCGGATCGACGGCGCCCGACAGGGCGTGCGCGCGTGTGTTCACTGGATCACGAACGTCAATTGCTTTTTCGACGGGTGCGCCGAGCAGGCGCCGCCGAATGTCCCAAGCGGTACCGTGTAGTCCGTTTGCCCGCCAGCGGGGACAGTGAACATCGCCAGCCGATGCTGCACCGTGTCTTCGTTCACCACGCGGATCTTCCGCTTGGCTCCGCTGCCCCCCACGCGCACGGTATCGGGGAGCGGTGTGTCGCGGTCGAGCGCATCGGTGATTACGGCAATGCCACCGCGCTGCACGCGAATGAGCGTGTCGGGGCGAGGCCACGTCCACCACACGGCCGCGGCCGTTGCCAGCAGCAGCGCGCCCAAAGCGAAAGTCCGGCGAACGTTCATGGGATCACGGAGAAGCAGCTCACGGCGCGCGCACCGGAACGTTCACCAGCACGGAGTCGCCGTTCGCAAACCGTAGCGTGAGCGGTAGGGAGTCGCCGGCCGTGAGCGCTCGCGTAAGCTGATTGAGCATCACATGCAGGCCACCCGGCGCCATCACCAGCGAATCGCGCGCGCCGATGGAGACCGACGCGCGCGGCATCATGTGCGACATGCCGTCGTGCTGCATCGACTCGTGCATTTCCACCGACGTCGCGACGGGGCTCGATGCCCCCACGAGCTCCACGGCCACCGAATCGGCGTTCACGATGGTGAGGTACGCACCACCCGTCGCGCCGGAGTCGGCCGAACGGGCCCAGGCGGCCGTGACGGTACGCCCCTGCGGCGCCGCGGGGGCAGAGCAGGCAGCGGCGAGCACAGCCAACACCGTGCCTCCGGCAACAACAAATGGGCGCATCAAACGCGTCATGATCTAGAGCAAACGCGCGAGGTCCGCCGCGAGTGCCTCCCATCGCGTACCGAAGGGGTACAGGGCCACCAGCTGACCGGCCCCGTTCAGCAGGAACACCTGCGATGAATGGCTCACCAGATACCCGCTGGCCGTGGTGCCGTCTTCACGCGCGGCGGCCACGCCGTACGCCTCCATCACCTTGGCGGTCGTCGGCGCATCACCGCTCAGTCCCACGAAGGTGCTGTCGTACTGCCGCGCATAGCGCTCGGCCACCGTCACGCTGTCGCGCTCCGGGTCGACGGTGACGAACACCCAGCGCACGCGCGCCGCCTTGGCACCCAGCTTCGCTTTGGCACGCTTCCAATCGGCCAGCGTCGTGGGGCACACGTCAGGGCAGTGCGTGTAGCCGAAGAACACGACCAACGGCTGCCCCTCGGCCGGGCCCAGCGTGTAGCGACTACCGTCGGCGCGGGTGAACGAGACCGCCGGCATGTCGCGCGGCGGCTCCACGGCGACGCCCTCGAACCGAGGGCGCCCATCGCAGCCCGCGAGCAATACTCCCGCGAGGGCGCATGCGATCAGGACGCGCACTTGTCGCACAGGCCGTACAACACCACCTCGTGAGATTCGAGACGGAAACCGTTGGGCGCGAGGTGCTGCAGGTCGCCCGGGCAGCCATGGATCTCGAACACGCGGCTGCACTGACGGCAGCGGAAGTGGTGGTGATGGGCCGAGCCCGAACGCTCGTATCGGGGCGGCTCACCCGGGAGTTCGACCGGGACCAGCCAGCCGCTTTCCACGAGCGAGTTGATGGTGCGATACACCGTGGCGATGCCGAGCTTCGAGACATGGCTGCGCCCGAACTCGAGGACCTCCGTGGGGCCAAGCGGGCGGGGGACCTCTTCGAAGACCAGACGAATGGCGTCGCGCTGACGGGTGTTGCGTTCCATGCCCTCAAATATGTCACGGGGGCGCGGCCCGTGGCATCGGTGGCGGGCCACGCCCTTCCGCGATTGATTTGCCGCATGGCGCCTGAAGTCGTCCCCCCCGAATCCGTCCCACGCCCGGCGTGGGGCCGCTGGCTGCTCGTGAGTGTGATCGCCATTGCGGCGGCGCATCTGCTCGACGAAACGGCGTGGCGGCTCGTGCGCGTGCCGTCCGTCTACGACAAGGACTGGGGACGTCTGCTGCGCAGCATGGGCTTTCTTCCCACGTGGCTGCTCATCGCGACGGCGTTCTGGCTGCAGGTGCGTGAGCCGGACGCGCGCCGGGCGGGGACGCGGCTGTTGGTGCTGGGGCCCACGCTTGGGGGGCTTGCGGCGGAAGTGATCAAGCTCCTGTCGAGACGGCTCCGCCCCGACGCCGAACAGTTCGCGTACGCCTTTCGGTCGTTCGCGGACGCTCCGTTCTCCAACCGCGGGATGGGGCTGCCCAGCTCGCACACGCTCGTCGCCTTTGCCGGTGCGTTCGCGCTGGCGCGCCTGTTCCCCCGCGCCCGCTGGGTGTTCTATGGGCTCGCCGCCGGGTGCGGGCTCTCCCGCGTTATGGCGACGGCGCATTACCTCAGCGACACCGTCGTGGCCGCCTGCGTGGCGTGGGGCGTCGTGGCGGCCATCGCCCCCAGGCTTCCAGCGCGGTAGCCGTCCCTTTCCCCGACGGTGATCTTTCAGGCATGACCACCATCGGGACGGCGCGGTGAATCACGCGCTGCTGTTGTCGAGTCTGGGATTGCTGGGATCGGGGCCGCTCTTCGCGCGGTGGTCCCGGTCGCGGCCGGCCGTGCTCACGTTCATCGACGGCTTCGTGCTGGTGAGCATCGGCGGACTCGTGCTGCTCGACGTGGTGCCACACGCCCTGGCCACCGCTGATCTGCTGGTGTTCGTGTGCATGCTGGCCGGCTTCACGCTGCCCTCACTGGCGGAGCGCCTGCTCGATTTCGGCGTACGCCAGACGCACTTGGTGGTGATGGCGCTGGCGATGCTGGGTGTCGCCGCACATTCGGCCCTCGATGGCAGCGCCCTTGCGCAAGCCAGCGGCAGTGGCGGCCTGCTGGGCATCGGAGTGGTGCTGCACCAACTCCCCGTGAGCCTCATGGTGTGGTGGGTGCTCAGCGACCGTGATCGTGCGGTGCCGTGGGTGGTACTGGGCTTCATGGCCGCCATGACCATCCTCGGATATCTGGCAGAGCCCGCGGTGTTCGCGCAGCTCCCCGTGCGCGCAGCGACGCTGTTCGAAGCGCTCGTGGGAGGCTCGCTGCTGCACGTCATTGCGCACCCAGCGCACGATCACGATCCGTCACACGAACATGAGCCGGGCCACCCGCACGTCGTGGGGGCACACGGCCACGCGCACGATCACGCGCACGATCATGCGCACGATCAGGCACACACCGCCATCACGGCGCCGCCTGCCTGGACCAACGGGACCGGGGCGCTGGCCGGGACGCTCCTGCTCGCCGCACTGTACTGGAGCCGGAATCCCGCCGCTGGCGATGCATCGCTCGCGAGCACGTGGCGCACCTTCTGGTCGCTCTGCCTCGATAGTGCGCCCGCCGTGCTGCTGGCGTACGTCACGGCGGGCTTCGTGTACGCGTGGCTGCCCGCCGGCTCGCTGGCCTGGATGAGCAAAGGGTCGCGCCTCCGGCAGGGCGTCGCCGGCATGGCGGTCGGTCTGCCACTCCCCATCTGCTCGTGCGGTGTGGTGCCGTTGTATCAGCAGCTCGTGCAACAGGGGGCCTCCACCACGGCGGCAGTGGCGTTCCTCGTCGCGACCCCCGAGCTGGGCATCGACGCCATTCTGTTGTCGGTACCCCTGTTGGGCACGCCGTTCGCCATCGTGCGCGTGGCGGCGGCCGCCACGGCGGCCCTGCTGGTGGCGCTGCTCATGGGAGGGCTCATCACGCGTCCGCGACGCGCCCTGCCGCTGCTCGCCGAGGCCGCGCCCGTGGCCATCACGACGCGCGAGAAGCTCCGCCGCGCCGCCCGGTCGGGATTGGGCGAGATGGTCGACCACACCGCACCGTGGATTCTCGTGGGGCTCATCATCGCGGCGATCGCCGCGCCGGTGCTCACCGGATCGTGGCTCGCCACGTTGCCGCGCGGGATCGACGTATTCGTCTTCGCCGCCGTGGGACTGCCGCTCTACATCTGCGCGTCGGCCTCGACGCCGCTCGTGGCGGTGCTGGTGGCCTCGGGGGTAAGTCCCGGCGCGGGGCTCGCGTTGCTGCTCACCGGTCCCGCCACCAACGTGTCGACGATCGGCATCCTCACGCGCATGCACGGCAAGCGCTTCGCCTGGCTGTTCTCGGCCGCGATGATCGCTGCGGCCGTCGTGCTCGGGCTGCTGGTGAACGCCTGGCTGCCGTCGCTGTCGAGCACGCAACCGCCGATCGGCGAGGAAGCGGTCGGCACGCCGCTGCAGCTGTTCGCGGTGGTGGCGGTGGGGCTGTTGTATGCCGCGTCGGTGCTGCGGAACGGCATTCGCGGTTTCCTCTCCGAGTTGTCGCTCCGTGATGTCCACTGAGCCCATTCGGCGCGCATTCGTGAGCGGCACGTGATCCCGCTCGTCCTCATGGCGGGCTTCCTCGGGGCAGGCAAGACGCGCTTTCTCACCGAGGCGGTACCGCTACTGGCCGCGCACGGCGTGCGCCCCCGCATCATCCTCAACGACTTCGAGAACGCGACCATCGACGCGGCCCGCCTCGGTGCGCTCGATGCACTGGTCACGCCGCTCAACGGCGAGTGCGTGTGCTGTGGCAGTCTGCGTGAATTGCTGCAGACACTGTACGACGTGCCGCCCGATCCCGGCAGCGTGATGCTCATCGAGGCCAACGGCGCCACGGAAACCGACGAGCTGCTGGGGCATCTCACCACCGACCGCAAGCTGTCGCACTTCACGCTGCCGTTGCAGCTCACGGTGGTGGACGCGGCGCGCTGGCAAAAGCGGTGGTGGCACAACGGGCTCGAGCGGGCACAGGTGAGCACGGCCACGCACGTGTACCTCAACTGGACACACAAGCTCTCCGGTGCGCGGCTGGCGGAGGTGCAGCAGTCGTTGCGTGAGGTGAACGCGCGTGCGGCGTTTGTGGGTACACCGTTGTACGTGCAGCAGCTGGCGGACTTGGTGCACGCAGTACGTGATGACGCCACGCGCGGAGGGCGGGTCACCGGCGCCGAGGCGCGGGCTTCGTACGAGCAGGCGAAACACACGCATCCGTTCGGTAGCGTGTCGTTGCCCATGCCCGCCGCGGTATCGCGCGCCGCGTTCGAACAGTTCGTGCGGGCGTTGCCGCAGAGTGTGGTGCGGGCCAAGGGACTGGTGCGCTTTGCCGACGATCCCGGCCCCATGTACGTGTGGCATCGCGTGCCCGGCCGCCAGACGTTGCGCCTCGATCAGTCGTGGCCGCACGCGGATGCCCAGCCCACGGCGCTGTTCATCGGGGTGGACATGCCCGTGGCCAAGCTGGTGTTGGCAATCGACGCGCTCCGGGTGTGATGCAGGCAGTCTGTGCGACTTCAATTGTGATCGACATTGCCCCACGTTTCCCGTAGTCACACCGCCGGCGTCGTGCCGGCCGTCCTCTCTGCGCGCCCGCCGATGACTCGACTCCGACTGCAGGTTCCCGCGGTTCTGGCCGCTGTGGTGTTTCCCGCCTTCGTGGGGGCCACCCGTCTTCCGCACCTCAAGCTCAAGCGTTCGTTTCCGGCCAGGGATACCGTCCTCACGACGAGTCCCGACGCCGTGCGGTTGTGGCTGAGCGAACCGGCCGAGTTGCCTGCCACCAAGATCTCCGTGGCGACCGATACCAAGGCGGCGGTGGCCGTGGAGAAGGCCACGCGTGCATCCGGCGCCGACGCGCCCATCGAAGCGAAGTTCGCCAAGCCGCTCGGCGCGGGCCACTACACGGTGACGTGGAAGACCATGTCAAAGGACGGCCACGTGGTGAACGGCACATTCGGCTTCACGGTGAAGCCGGCGCCCTGACGTGGAGGCGATGGCGGGGGGTCCGTTGGCGGCCAAGACGCTGCTGTACATAGGGACACTCATCGCCATCGGCCGCGGAAGCGTAGCGTTCCTCGACCCTGCGTGGAAGGCGGGCGCCCGCAGCGTGTTCGATACCGTCGCGCCGCGTACGGTTGCTCGCCTCGGGGCGTTCGCGCTCATCGCGGCGCCACTTCTGCTGCTGCAGCTACAACTCGGGGCGCTGGAGATGTCACGCGCCGACATACCCACGTTGCTCGCCGAGACGTCGTGGGGGCATGGATGGAGTCAGCTCACGATGGCGTGTCTGCTGGCGTCGGTGGCTCTCGTCATTCCCACCGGTCGCACCACGTCGCTGGTGCTCGTGATCGCGTCGCTCGGGGTAGCCGTCGCACTCGGCGGCCTGGGTCACGCCGCGGCCGACGAGCAGTGGCCGCTTGGCGCGCGGTTGCTCGATGCCATGCATGGGATCGCGATGGGCGCGTGGATCGGCGGATTGCTGACCACGTTGCTCATCACGCGCGCGCCGGCGTTCACGCTACGCGATACGGCGTGGCGCACGTTCAGTCGCACCGCGACGATCATGGCGCCGGTGACGGTGCTCACCGGCGTGGGCAGCGGGTGGCGTCTGCTGGGCGGCACGGCGCCGGCAGCGATCGTGGCGAGCGACTACGGGCGGCTGCTGATCGTGAAGAGCGCGCTCGTGCTCGCCGTGCTCGCCATCGGCGCCCGCCAGCGGTCACGAATTGCGCGGGGGGCTGCACCCGTGAACCGCACCATGTGGGTGGAAATCGGCGTGGCGACCGCCGTATTGCTGGTGACGTCGGTGCTCACCGGGACCGAGCCGCTGGGAGAGTAGCCACCCAACACCCAAAACTCAAAACCCGAACCCAAAACCCGAAACCGAGCGGTTTCGCGTTGTGAGTTCGGGTTGTGAGATTCGGGTCTGCGCGACCCGACGACCTTATCGGCCGTAGCGCTTCTTGAACTTGTCGACGCGACCCTGCGTGTCGATGAGGCGCTGCGTGCCCGTGTAGAACGGGTGCGAGTCGGCCGTGATTTCGAGCAGGATCAGCGGATATTCGTTGCCGTCGTCCAGCTTGATCTTCTGCTCGCTCGTCATGGTCGAGCGCGTGAGCACGAGTGCACCCGTGGACGCGTCCTTGAACACCACCGGATGGTACGGCGGATGGATGCCTTCTTTGGCCATCATCTTCTCCAGCATGCGCCACCATTTCCGGCGGTGTGCGCGTTCTTGAATGGAATTACCCGATACGGCGCATGGGGCGCGGCGCGGGTCGCCCGACTGCGGCGAATGGGTGCATCGGGCCGCCAAGGCGGTGAGTCCGGTGCCCAGCCTCAAAAGCTGGCAGCGTGGGGCCCGCTGTTCAAGGCGTCCCCTGCCATTTTGGTCAGGGACTTGAAGTGTTATGATAGATCAATATCATAAAGTGCATGTGCAGCCCCGCCATTCCGGAAGCGCGCAGCGCCGTTGGCTCGTCCCCCTGGCTCGACCGGCTGGGGATGGCCACGAGCACGATCTGCGCGATTCACTGCGCCGTGACCGCCCTGTTCATGGGCGCACTGTCGGCAGTTGGGGCCGCCGGGGTCGGCGCCGCGTGGGTGGAAGGGGCGTTTCTGGCGGCCGCCGTGCTGCTGGGGGTCTTGAGCCTTGGCCATGCGCTCCTCCGCCATCGGTCCTACGCGCCGATGGCGTGGTTTTTCGCGGGGATGCTGCTGTTGCTGCTGGTGCGCCCGCTGGCGTCCTCCCCGCTGGGTGAAGTGCTGGCCGTAAGCGCGGGGGCCACCATGGTCGTGCGCGCCCACTGGCGGAACGCCCGGCTGCTGGCGGCTTGACCCGCGTCGCCAGGCGCGATTGTGTGGAAAGGTGACGGGCACCGTTGCCGAAACCGCGTAGGATCCTGAGCGTACGTGGTACGTGTGCACGATGCGCGCACCGTAATCACCCGTCGCTTCCGAGCCGCATGCAACCCACGCCGTCACCGCCGCCCGCTGTGGGGCCGGACCAGATCCCGATCACCATCGCGACCCCCGACGGCGCCCGTCCGCAGGCGATCTACGAGGCGTTGCGCAATCAGCGCTCCGAGCTGCGCGATCAGCTGGAGCGGGTGCAGGACCAGCGCAACGACATCGCCGGATCGCTCAAGGCGGAGGACATCACGGCACCCGACCGAGAAGGGTTGGCTACGCGTCTCAAGGAGACCGACGCGCGCATCCTGTCGCTGGAGCAGCAGATCGCTCAGGCTGACCTGGCGGTGTCGAAGGCTGCCGCCGTGCCTGGCGCCGTTGTTCCCGAGCCGCCACCGCCGCCGCGCACCGGGCCGCCCGAGGAAGTGATCGCGATTCCGATCGTCTTCACCATCTTCGTCCTCTGTCCCATTGCCATCGCGTATGCGCGGCGGCTCTGGAAGCGCGGCGCGGCGGTCATTGCGCCGGTGCCGAAGGAGGTGACTGAGCGGCTGGATCAGATGGGGCAGGCGGTCGAGAGCATGGCGATCGAGATCGAGCGCATTGGCGAAGGGCAGCGCTTCCTCACTCGGGTCATGAGCGACCCCAATGGTCGCCAGCTCGGTGCGGGGGTGGCACAACCCATTCCTGTACCGCACGCCGAACGGGCTACCGAACGGATGGAGTACCGCCCGTAAGGCACCAAGCAACGGCTGAGGGTCCGGCAGCGGTAATCCGGGCGCCGCAACCGCTCGCGCCGTGAAGGCACGCACCGCATCTTCGGGGGTCCTCAACCCCTCGGTATGCGCCACTCTCTCCTGTTGGCATCCCTCCTCGCGGCGTCGGCGGTCGTACCCGTGCGTGCCCGCGCTCAGGCTCCGGCCGAACCCGCCAAGGTCCGCTGGGAACGGCTCTGTCAGATCCGTCGCGACAAGTTCGACAAGATCCTCCCCGCTGCCCTGCGCGATAACGGCGTGGATATGTGGATCACGATGCAGAAGGAAAACCAGTTCGATCCCATGTACGAAGACTTCGGTCGCGGCTACGTGGGGAGCGTGGGCTACTACATCTTCACCGACCGCGGCGGTGACCGCATCGAGCGCG
>DCZC01000145.1:15916-16222 GCA_002331565.1 Gemmatimonas sp. UBA2094 | reverse complement strand
GCATCATCCGCGGGGTGCGGGCGGATGCCGCGGCCGATGCGGCCAAGGCGGCGATGGCGGCCAGCACCGCGCGCGAAGCCGAAGTGCTGCTGCGGCGCCGGCTGCGGGCGGAGCTGGGCTGACCGGACGGCGGGACCACGACAGGGCTCAGGAAGGGTTATGACAGGGCCGCCCCGCCATCCGCTCCAGTTGTCCCGGCTGCCTGTCGGGACTAGTCTATGCCATTGCTTTTCACTCATCACTCAACGCGAGCGCTGCACACCGTGGCCGATCGTCATCTCTTCACGTCGGAGTCCGTCACCGAGG
>DCZC01000145.1:15477-15729 GCA_002331565.1 Gemmatimonas sp. UBA2094 | reverse complement strand
CCGAGGGGCACCCGGACAAGATCGCGGATCAGATTTCCGATGCCGTTCTCGATGCCATTCTGAGCGAGGATTCCGCGGCCCGTGTGGCGTGCGAAACGCTCGTGACGACCGGCCTGGCCGTCATCGCCGGTGAGATCACGACGTCGGCGTACGTGCACCTCCCCGAAATCGTGCGTCAGACCATCGATGGGATCGGGTACAACGACGCCAACTTCGGCTTCGACTCCAAGACGTGCGCCGTGATGAGCACGA
>DCZC01000145.1:14894-15238 GCA_002331565.1 Gemmatimonas sp. UBA2094 | reverse complement strand
GGCGATCAGGGCATGATGTTCGGGTACGCCACCGACGAGACGCCCGAATTCATGCCGCTCCCCATCCAGCTCGCGCATGCGCTCACGCATCGCTTGTCGGCACTGCGCAAGGACGGCACGCTGCCCTGGCTCCGTCCCGACGGCAAGGCGCAGGTCACGGTGGTCTACGAGAACGACCGCCCGGTAGCCGTAGATACGGTGGTCATCTCCACGCAGCACGACGAGAAGGTCTCCAACACCAGGTTGCGGCGCGCCATTCTCGATGACGTCATCATGGCGACGATCCCCGAGCAGTTCGTCGCGCGCCGCATGAAGACGCACATCAACCCCACGGGCCGCTTCGT
>DCZC01000145.1:2998-14634 GCA_002331565.1 Gemmatimonas sp. UBA2094 | reverse complement strand
GCGGCGGCGCGTTCAGCGGCAAGGATCCGTCCAAGGTCGATCGCTCGGCCTGTTATGCCGCGCGCTGGGTGGCCAAGAACATCGTGGCGGCCAAACTGGCCCGACGCTGCGAAGTGCAGGTGGCCTACGCCATCGGCGTGGCCGAGCCGGTGTCCGTGTACGTGCAGACCTTCGGAACGGGCGCCGTTCCCGACGCGGTCATCGAGGCGGCCGTGAAGGAGGTGTTCGACCTGACGCCGCGCGGCATCAGCAAGGCCCTCGACCTGCGCAAGCCCATCTACAAGGCCACGGCGGCCTACGGGCACTTCGGGCGCAAGCCGGAGACCTTCGGACGAGGCAAGTCGGCCCGTACCACGTTCACCTGGGAGCGCACCGACCGCGTCGCCGCCCTCAAGAAGGCCATCAGGTAGGCAGGCGGGTATCATTCCGGCCGCCGATGTGTGGCTGCACGATCCGTGCAGCAGGGCACAGCGGCGGTCGGTTTGTGACATCCGGCCGTGATGGTGTACACGGTCTCCCGGCGTGCGACCCGGCGCCCTTCCGGAGCGAACACATGGTGGAAGTGACGGTGGCCCGCCTCGGCCTTGACAGTGCGACGAACGCCTACGTCGTCATTCTGAAGGAGAAATTCGGCAGTCGGCTGCTCCCCATCTGGATCGGCAAGCCCGAAGCCGAATCCATCCTCGTGCAGATCAACGACCTCAAGCGCGAACGTCCGCTCACGCACGACCTGTGCAAGACGCTCATCACGGGGTTGGGCGGCACACTACGCCGCGTGAATATCACGCGCGTGGAAAAGCGTACCTACTTTGCCGAGATGCAACTCGACGGACCCAAGGGGCTGGTTGCGGTCGATGCACGGCCGTCCGACGGCATCGCCATTGCCCTGCGGTTGGCGGCCCCAATCTTCGCCCCCGACGCGCTGCTCACGACCACCGAACTCGAGGGAGACGAGGACGCCGACGCCGGCGGTGAGCCCACACCGGGCGCGCTCGGCGGCGTTCGGCCACTGACCGCGGAACAGCTGCAAGCCTACCTCGAAAATCTTCGCCCGGAAGACTTCGGCAAATTCACGCCCTAGATTGCCGCGTGTGCGTTTTCGTCACTCCCCACCCCAATTCATGACCCGCCTGCAAGTCCCCGCGTCCCTGCGTCGCGCGCCCCTCGGCGCTCTGGGCACGCTGCTCGCCGTCACGGTCTCCGTCCTCGTCGCATCGTACGCGCACGCCCTGCAACCGCCCGCCGGATCTACGCGCTCCGTGCAGGGGCGGGTGCGCGTGCCCACCAGAAGCGGCGGCGACTCCACCGGCATGGGCCCGGCGCGCAACATCTGGGTCACCCTGCATCGCGTGGGCAAGGATACCGCCGGGCCCATCGATTCGATACGCACGGGAGCGGAGGGTACCTACCGCTTCAGCTACAAACCATTCGGAGCCGGCGACGCAGTGTACTTCGCCTCCACCACCTATGGCGGGATCGCGTACTTCACGGCGCCGTTGCGCGATGCGAACGCCGCGGGTGACGTTGCCGAGATTACAGTGTTCGACACCACGTCGAGAACCTTCCCCCTGTCGGTCAAGGGGCGCCACCTCATTGTGAGCAAGGCCGATAGCGCCGAAATGCGCACGGTGGTGGAGGTGTTCGAACTCTCCAACGACAGTCTGGTCACTCTCGTCACGGCCGAGCAGCAGAACGCGCCACCGACGTGGAGCGTGGTCATCCCGGCCGCGGCCATCGATGTCCGCGCCAACGAAGGAGAGATTTCTCCTGATGCCTTCGCGGCGCAGAACGGTCGCGTGAACGTGTTCGCACCCATTGCGCCCGGTGTGAAGCAGATCGCGTTTTCGTACAAGCTGCCGGCCAGCAGTTTTCCGCTCCGGGTGCGCACCGAGCGGCCGGTCGTCGTGTTCGAAGTGCTTGTCGAGGAGGCGCAGGGCGACGTGAAGGGGCAGGGCTTCGCCGCCGTCGATCCGGTCACGCTCGAGCGGCGAAACTTCCGCCGCTTTCTCGCGCAGGACGTCAAGGCCGACGCCGATCTCGTCGTCGAAGTGCCAGCCGGCGCCACGTCGGGACGCAATCTGTACATCGCCGGCCTGCTCGTGGCGGTCGGCTTCCTGATGATGCTCGCGCTCACTCGCAGCATGCAGCGCGCGGCCGCAAAGCGCGGACGGGTCGAGCCGACACTGCGTCCCCGGGAACCCGAGGTTCCGCTGAGCGACCGGTTGGCGCAGGAGATCGCCGCGCTCGACGCGGTGTATGCCCGACAGGACGCGCCGACCGCATCAGTGTCTGCCGCCTACGAGGCGCGGCGCGCGGAGTTGAAGGCGGCCCTGTCGCAAGCGCTTGCCGAGGCATCCGCCGGACGGTAGTTTCGAATCGTCGCACACACGGTGCGGCGGACAACTGATTTCGAGCGCGGGACACGGAAGCCGGTGCGATGCCGGCGCGGCCCCGCCACTGTAACGGGCTCTGTGCGTGCAGGCACGCGCAGCAGCGACACTTGAAGCACCACTGGTCGGCGAACCGGGAAGGTGAGTGTCGTGGCCCGAAGCCAGGAGACGACCCGCGCTCTTTCTTTGACGAAGACCCTCGAGGGGGGGCTCGTGCAAACGTGACGACGTGACCGTTCCGGTTCTGTCGTTGCGCGTGCTCGGGCGTCTTCTCGTGGGAGAGGATGCCCGTTCGTGTTTCCTCACCCACGATTGGAACGCCGTGCACGTCGGTGGCTGGCGCTTGTCTTTAGTGCCGCCGTCGCCGCGTGTACCGATTCCGAACGTTCGCCGGCGGCTCGCGACGCCGCCGGTGTATCGGCTGCGCAGACGGTGCGGCCGAGCCTACGCGTGCCGGCACCCGCCGACACCGACGATTTCGGCGCGCCGCTGCCTGTCGACGCGCGCTACGCCGATCGCGTGGTATCGCTCAACCCGGCAGCCACCGAGGCCATCTTCGCCATCGGGGCCCACGCGAAACTCGTCGGACGGTCGCGCTGGGATCAGTACCCGGCCGAGGTATCACGCATTCCGGCGATCGGGGATGGCATCCGCCCGGCTGTCGAAGCGGTGCTGGTAGCCAAGCCGACGCTGGTAATTCTCTACGCCACCGCCGAGAACCGCGCGGTGGCCGAGGCGCTCGCCCGCGCCGGCGTGCGCACCATTGCGCTTCGTGTCGATCGGATCGCGCAATTCCACGCCCAGCTCCGGGTACTTGGCATCGCCCTCGGCGTCGCCGAGCGCGCGGCAGCGGTGAGTGACTCCGTGCAGCGTACGCTCGAGCGCGTGCGTGCGCTCACGCGTCCCATCGCCGAGCGTCCCGCCGTGGTGTGGCCCGTGTGGAACACACCGCCCATGGTGATCGGCGGAGGCAGCTACATGGACGAGCTGCTCGAGATCGCCGGGGCGCGCAACGTATTTCACGAATCGGCGCAGCCTTCGCCGACGGTGAGCATGGAGGAGATCGTCGCGCGTGCACCGGCGCTGGTGCTCGTGAGCGCACGGCAGGTCGCATCGTTCGGAAACGATCAAACGTGGCGCGCATTGCCGGCGGTGCGTGCCAAGCGGTTTGTCGTGCACGACCCGGCCGTCACAGGGCGCCCGTCCGTGGTACTCGGTATGGCCGCCGTACAACTGGCGCGCGTGCTGCACCCCACGCTCGCCGATTCGCTGCCATGATTACGGTACCGCGCAGCGCCATCCCGACGCGCGGCCTGTGGCCCTGGCTGGTGGGGCTCGGGCTGCTCGTCATGGTGTCCCTCGTGGCCATCGCGTTCGGCGCCGTGTCTCTTCCGCTGGCCACCGTCGTCGACGCGCTGCGCGGCGTTGGTGACCCGGCCAACGTGAGTATCGTGAGGGAGTTGCGTCTGCCACGGATCCTGGTGGCGGCGCTCGTCGGTGCGGGGCTTGCCATGAGCGGAGGGGCGCTGCAGGGCACCATGCGCAACCCGCTCGCTGAGCCGTATCTGCTGGGTGTTTCGGGCGGGGCGGCTGTGGGTGCCGTGATGGCCATGGCGTCTGGCGTCCAGGTACCGGCCCTGATCACCGGCTGCGCGTTTGCCGGAGCGGCCATGGCCACTCTGGTGGTCACGGCGCTCGCGCGGGTCGTGGGGGGGAGCGGCGATACGCGGCTGCTTCTCATGGCAGGGGTGGTCGTCGGCGCCTTCGCCAACGCTGCCATCCTCGTGGCGCTGGCGGATGCGCCACCGGAGCGTTTGCGCGGCGCCCTGTGGTGGATGATGGGCAGCGCCGCCGATGCCTCGTGGGGCACGGTCGGGCGCAGCGCGGCGGCGCTGTTGCTGCTTGGCACGGCACTGGTGTGGCGCGCGCGCGATCTCGATGTGCTGGCGCTCGGGAGCGAACCCGCCGCGGCCCTCGGTGTGGACGTCGATCGCGCCTCGCGCCACATCTTTCTGGTGAGCAGTTGGCTTGCCGCCGCCACCGTCGCGGCTGCGGGACTCGTGGGATTCGTGGGCCTCGTCGTGCCCAACCTCGCGCGTGCACTCGGCGCACGGCAGCATCGCCCCATGCTGTTGTTGTCGGCGCTGTACGGCGCGGTATTGCTTGTGGCCGCCGATCTGTTGGCCCGTACGGCGCGCGCGCCCGCTGAATTGCCGTTGGGTGCGGTCACGGCACTCGTCGGTGTCCCGTTCTTCCTGTCGCAGCTGCGCAAGGTGGCGTCGTGACCGCGCCTGCTTCGTCACTGCCCGCCGGCCCGCTGCTTGCCTTCGAGGGCATCAGCGTGCAGTACGCGGGGCGCCCGCAACCCGCGTTGCAGCAAGTATCGCTCACGGCCCACCCCGGCATTGTGACGGCGGTGGTGGGCCCCAACGGCAGCGGCAAGAGCAGCCTCGTGCGCACCTTGCTGCGGCGCGCGCCAGTGACGGCCGGGCGGGTGCTTCTCGACGGCCGCGACATGTCGGCGCTCGACGCGCGCACGCTGGCGCAGCAAGTCGCCGTGGTGCCGCAGCGTGAAGAACTCGGAATGCCACTCACCGTACGCGAGTTCGTGATGCTTGGGCGTCACCCGCGCCGTGGCGCCTTCGGAGCCCCGTCCGATCACGATCAGACGCTAGTCGAGGCGTCATTGGCAACGGCGGGAATCGCCGACGCCATCGATCGTACCACCGAGTCGCTCTCTGGTGGAGAGTGGCAGCGGGTGCGGATTGCGCGCGCGTTGGCGCAGGACACGCAGGTGCTGGTGCTCGACGAACCCACGACGTTTCTCGACGTTGCGCACGAGATGGCGGTGTTCGAGCTCGTGGATGCGCTTGCCCGCGAAGGGCGCACCGTGCTGCTCGTCAGCCATCAACTCAACCTCGTGGCCCGCTTTGCCGAGCATATCGTGCTGCTGGATCGCGGTCGTGTGGCCGCCGCCGGTGACGTGGACACGGTAATGCGCGGAGAGATTCTCGAGGCGGTGTACGACTGGCCGCTGGTAGTGACGCGCGATCCGGCGGTGGGCGCACCGGCCTTGCTGCCCTTGCGTGGACGGGGGCGGTCGCGATGATCGGTGTGGTGCTGACCGCGGTCGCGCTGTCACTGGTTGCGCGATTGCCGGTCGCGCCAACGCAGCCGCCCGTGCGCGTGGACAGCGTTCGGGTATGCGTGCGCGAGGCTGTCACGTCCGTACCCATCGTCGGTGCGCAGCTGCGTTTCGGCGACGGCAGCCTCCGGACGCTCGAGGGCGCGTGTCTCGGGCTCGCACGGCGGATGGATACCGTCACGGTGTCGCGCGTCGGCTACCGTGCGCGAATGGTGGCGCTGCCTGGTGACGATACCACAGCGCAGCCGCTCGTCGTCGTGTCCCTCACGCCACGAGCGGTGGCCGCTGGTCGTGACGGCGATGTCGCGACCCTCACCCTGCAGCGCGTGGTGGCCGATGTGCCGGCGGCGCGCCCTGGCGTGGTGGCGGCAACGATCGGCAGCGCCGAGGCGCGCTCGCGTGGGGTCACCACGATGAATGGCGTGATCGGACTGTTGCCGTTCACCACGCTGCGTACGGCGCGCGGCGAAACTGGACTGTCGCTGCGTGGTGCGCGCCGGGAGCAGGTGGTGATCACGCTCGACGGATTACCGCTCAACGATCCCGCGACGGGGCTCGCTGACGCGGCCGATGTCCCACTCGTCGCCCTGCAGTCGGCCACCGTCGTCCCGGGGGCCGATCCGGTGAACGCCGGCAGCGGGGCGATCGGTGGGGTATTGGCACTCTCGTCTGCGACCGGGCGCGTACTGAACATCCGCCGCGGCGCGTTCGGGCAGTGGGCCGCCGAAGCGGCGTTTACCGCCACCCGGGGTGATACACGCTGGCATGTGTCGGCCTCGCATCGTCGCGCCGTCAACGACTTTGCCTTTGTCAACGATGCCGGCGCCGCGCCGCGACGGGAATCCCGCGTGAACAACGACGAAGAGCGTACCGTGCTCACGGTGGGCGTATTATCCGCGCGCACACAATGGATGCTACTGGCATCCACCGGTGAGCGTGGCATGGTGGGCGCGGCCAACGTGCGCGCCTACGACGATGACCGCTCGCGCACGTCGCACCTGTTCGTGCGCGGACAGACGGCGCTCGGCCGGACATTGCTGGTCACTGGCGCCAGGCGTTTCGACTTGCGCTATCGCGACCCGCAGCGCCCCGTGTTCGACAGCCGGGCCACCGCGTGGTCGACCGATGCCGAGTGGCGGGGCAGCGCCCTGCGAGGCACGTGGCGTGTGGGGGTGGGCGCCGATCAGCTGGCCGGCACGGGCGGGCTCGCGCAGCGCCGCACGCGTGGCTTTGCCGCGTGGGGATGGCAGTTGTTACCCACGGCCACGCGCGGGCTCGCGCTCGACGGTGGGCTGCGTACCGATGTGGTGGAAGGCAACGGCGCGCAGCCCACCGGCGCACTCGGGGCCACATGGCGCGTACGAGGATCGGGCGGCGGATCGTCGTGGTCGCTGCTGGCCCGTGGTGCGCAAGCGGTGCGGGTGCCGACGCTGTACGACGTGTACTTCTCCTCGCCACAACGGCTGTCGGTGCGGGCGCTCGATCCCGAGCGTGTCACGCTCGACGCGAGTGCCGGCTCGCGAGCCGTGTGGCAACGCACGCAGTGGCGCGCGACGTTCGAGGCGTCGCTGGTTTCACGAGCGACCAGCAACGCCATCGTGTGGTTTCCCGGCAACTTCGGTTGGAGTCCAGCCAACGTCGGGCGCGAGCAGATGCGCGGTACCGAGACACGGGGTGATCTCACCGGCGGACGCGTCTCGATGGCAGTGTGGCACACCTGGTATCGGTCTGAGCTGCGCAGCGGAGCGCTGCGCATCCCCACGCCGTACGTGCCGCAACATTCGCTGGCCGCCAACGCCGCGTGGCGCATCGGCCCGCACACGGTGAGCACCACAATGCGGCATCAGGGACGGCGCCCGTTCACGGCCGGTCCGCGCAATCAGGCGTTCGAGTTGCCGGCGGTAACGATCACCGATGTCGCATGGTCGCAGCGCCATGTCTTTGCTCGCGTCGAGGCTCTGTGGTCGCTGACCCTCGACAACGTTACCGATGTGCAGTGGCAGTCGGTGCGTGGTTTTCCCATGCCTGGGCGCGGCTGGTCCGCCTCGCTCACGCTCGCTCCGCGGCGGTAACCCGCGACGCGCGTGCTGCGGCGTGGTTACGCCCGCCGCATCAGGCAATTGCTGGACCGTGGCCCCTACATTTTACCCGCTTTCGATGACTACTGCAGTCTCTCGCTCGACGGTTGTTTCCGGTTGTGCACGGCGTATCGGCCTCTCGCTGCTCGGGGCACTGTCCGTTGCAGCATGCGGCGACAGCGCGCCGCTGGCCGCCACGCCGCAGCCGCCGCGCGGCATTGTCGTGCTCGACGGGTTCATTCAACCCGGCTTCACGTTCCTTGCCGATACGGGTTCGGCCAGCACCAAGCTGCCGCTCGCGCCGTCCACCGAGTTCGACGCCGGCGGCTTCACCCTGCAGAACGACACTTTGCTTGCCGTATCGAGTCGTGGCGCCGGTGACCTGCTGTACATCGCCGAGGTGCGCACGAATGCCTTCCGGCGACTGCAACTGCCCGCGCGTAGCAATCCGTCCCGCGCCCGGCTGTTCCGCGGCGGTAATGGGCTGTCACTCATCGCCGTCGCGCTGCGTGACTCGAGCGCCATCGCTCTGGTCTCCGTCGCCGGCGCTGCGGCGCCCACCATCACCCGCATTGCCAATGCCGGGCAGTGCCCAACGGACATGTTCCAGTACGACAACGCGACGTGGGTGGTGGATGCCAACGCCAACTGCCGGGCGAACTACGCGGTGCAGGGTGACGTGCGCCTCATTCGCATCCCCAACACGGGCACGGCGCGCGACACGCTCGTGCTGGCCGGCGTGCGGGGCAGTGGGGCCTCGGCCATCGTGAACGGCGATGTGGCGTACGTGAGCGGCGGCGGTGACGCGAGCTTTGCCGCCTTCCCGTACACGCTCCTGACCTCCGGGGCCGTGGCCAGAATCGATCTCAAGAACCGGCGTGTGCAGATCACGAGGCCCATGCCCGCGGCCTCGTACGGCGCCGGCACGAAGCTCGGTCTCGACGGCTTCCTGTACGTCTCGCTGTACGAGAACCTGAGTACGTTCGCGAGTCGCATTCTCAAGCTGCGCGCCGACGATCTGTCCTTCATCTCAAACGGTTCGGCCAGCTGGCTCGATCTCAAGAACGCCGCGGGCACAGCGGTCACCTGCGGCAGCGGCCAAGCCGATCAACTCGGGCGCCTCCACTGCATCGCCAATGGCGCCGGGTCGGCAACGTCACTGATCGTCTTCTCGCCGGGGTTCGTGGAGCCCCGCCGTATTGCGGCGGGGCAGGGTGGCGTGGACATGGCGCTGCGGTAGGCGCGGAAATCGCTACACTTCCCGCATGCCCCTCCTGCAAACCGACGCCGTCGTCCTGCACGTCGCCACCTATCTGGAGTCCAGCCTCATCCTGCGTTTGGCCACGCGCGAGGCTGGCGTCCAGTCCGTGGTGGCGCGGGGGGCGCGTTCGTCTCGGAAGCGGTTCGGCAACGCCCTCGACCTGTTCGCTGAGGGGCAGGCGCAGATCCAGACCAAGCCGGGCAGAGATCTGCATGCGCTCAACGGGTTCGACGTCACGCGTGCCCGGCCGGCGATCGGTGCCGACCTCGGGCGCTTCACCGCCGCCAGTGGGATGGCCGAGTGCGTGTTGCGGCTGGTGCACGAGGAAGCAGCACCGTCCGTGTACGATACGCTGGTGCGAGGGTTCGACCGGCTGGCCGGGGCACCGCCGGAGGAGACGATCGGCGTCGCCTTGGGCGCCTTGTGGCAACTCGTGGGTGAGGTCGGTTTTCGGCCGGTGATCGACCGCTGTGCCGAGTGCCACGGCGCACTCGATCCGTCGGCCGATGTCCGGTTCCTGGGGGCGGTCGGCGGCGCGTTATGCGTGCCCTGTGCGCGGTTGGCGCCGGGCGGACGCCTGCTGCCCCCGGCGGCTCGGGTGGCCATCACCCGGTGGCTCGACGGGGAGTCCGTTACCCTCGAACCGGTCGAGGCACGCGCACATCAACGGCTCCTGCGGGAATTCCTCGCGCTGCACCTGCCCGACAACCGGCCGTTGAAGGCGTTTCAGGTGTGGGAACAGGGGCGATGGTGAGTTTTCATCACGTGTAACTTTAACCGATGATTCGTAAACCTATGGTTTGCAGTTGTTTACGGATACTTTATCGGGAATTTCCACCGCTCCGCCATCACTGACAGGACCGGCTTGTTGCTTGACGCGTAGCGTCACACGTCCTTACGTTACCTCTGGATCCGAAATCGCGGGTCCGCACTTTTCACCCTCAACGGAGACGTCGACTCAGAACCTGATTCGTCAGTCGGAGAAGCACCATGAAACGTTTGTGGGGAGCACTGGGTCTGGTGCTCGCTCTCAGCGTGTTCATGCCACGAGTCGCGGAGGCCCAGCTGTCGCAAGACGACGGACGGGTACGCCGCAACGGAGCGACACTCGGACAGAACTATCCGAACCCGTTCAATCCGGAGACTCGCATTCCGTTCACGGTGGGTGATGCACCCACCTGTTCGCAGCCTGGCAAGCAGTACCGGGTCAGCCTCAAGATTTACAACGTCCTGTCGGACGTCGTGGCGACCCCGGTGTTGCAGGGCGGAACGAGCGGAGTGGCCGGTGGTCAACCGCTGGAAAAAATCGCTGTCCCTTGCGGTGAGTACGTCGCCTATTGGGATGGCAAAGTCCAAGCAACCGGGCGGGAGGCTGCCTCAGGCGTGTATCTGTATCGCCTCGAGGTGGATGGCGTGCCGCTGGTGAAGAAGATGATCGTGGTGAAGTAAGCCAACGCAGTTCGAGCGCCACGAGACCCGAAGTAACCGAAACACGTGAAGTGCCCCGGGTGAGCGGACCCGGGGCATTTTTCTTTGTATCGCCGGCGCGTTCACCAATTCGCAGTCGCGCAGGCGATTCCGCCACTTTTTCCGCCCCGCTGCACATTTGTCAGCACCTGCGCTCTGCCGCCCGCAGTCTGCGCCCTGCCTCCTGCAGTAACGGCAGTCTGCAACCGGCACTCTCATTGCCCGTAGGTACGGCATGATCAATCCCGACCGACTCACCGTGAAGAGCGCGGACGCGCTCAACGACGCTGTGGCCATTGCCCGCAAGAACGGCAATCCCCTCGTCTACGATCTGCATCTGCTCCTCGCACTGCTGGCGCAGGATGAAGGTATCGTCGTGCCGGTGCTGCAGCGGGTGGGAGCCAACGTCACCAGCATCCGCACGGGCGCCGAGCAGGAAGCGGCGCGCTACGCCAAGCAGAGCGATGCGCAGCCCACCTTCAGCCGCGAACTCACGCAGGTCGTCGACACCGCCGAGCGCGAAGCCAAGACGCTGGGCGATGAGTACATCAGCACCGAGCACCTGCTTCTCGCGCTCGCCGATGCCAAGGGCACCGACAGCTCGCGCCTGCTCACTGGCGCCGGCGCGCACCGTCAGGCGCTGCTCGACGCCCTCAAGCTCGTGCGCGGCGCGCACAAGGTCACTGACCAGAGCCCTGAGCAGCAGTACCAGGCGCTGCAGAAATTCACGCGCGATCTCACCGAAAGCGCGCGCAAGGGCAAGCTCGATCCCGTCATCGGACGCGACGAGGAGATCCGCCGTGTCATTCAGGTGCTGTCGCGCCGGACCAAGAACAATCCGGTGCTCATCGGCGAACCCGGCGTGGGCAAGACCGCCATTGCCGAAGGGCTCGCGCAGCGCATCGTGAGCGGCGACGTGCCCGAAGGGCTCAAGAACAAGAAGCTCATCTCGCTCGACCTCGGTGCCCTCATCGCGGGCGCCAAGTTCCGCGGTGAGTTCGAGGAGCGCCTCAAGTCGGTGCTGAAGGAAATCACCGCCGCCGAAGGCCTCTACATCGTCTTCATCGACGAACTGCACACGCTTGTGGGCGCCGGTAAGGCCGAGGGTAGCATGGACGCCGGCAACATGCTCAAGCCCATGCTCGCCCGTGGCGAGCTGCGCGTCGTGGGCGCCACCACGCTTGACGAATACCGGCTGCATGTCGAGAAGGATGCCGCACTCGAACGCCGCTTCCAACCGGTGTTCGTGGGCGAGCCCAGTGTGGAGAGTACCATCGCCATCCTGCGCGGCCTCA
>DCZC01000145.1:2229-2676 GCA_002331565.1 Gemmatimonas sp. UBA2094 | reverse complement strand
TCCGCATCGAGATCGACTCGGTGCCGCAGGAGATTGATGAAGTCGAGCGGCGCATCGTGCAGCTCGAGATCGAGAAGGCTGCGCTGCAGAAGGAAACCGACGCGGCGTCGCTCGAACGACGCACGCATCTCGAACGCGAACTCGCCGACAAGAAAGAGCAGGCGGCCGGCATGCGTGCGCAGTGGCAGCAGGAAAAGGACACGCTCGGCGCCGTCGGACGCATCAAGCAGGAGATCGAACAGGCCAAGTTCGCCGCAGAACAGGCGACCCGTGCCGGTGATCTCAGCAAGGCCGCGGAGATCACGTACGGCCGCATTCCGCAGCTCGAACGCGACATGAAGGAGGCCGAGTCGAAGCTCGCCAGTCACGATGGGCGCCCGCAGTTTCTCAAGGAGGAGGTGGCCGCCGACGACGTCGCGGACGTGGTGGCGCGCTGGACCGGCATTC
>DCZC01000145.1:1854-2070 GCA_002331565.1 Gemmatimonas sp. UBA2094 | reverse complement strand
TGGTGGCGCGCTGGACCGGCATTCCCGTCACGCGCATGCTCGAATCCGAGCGGGAGCGCCTTACGAAGCTCGAGGACGTGCTCGGTACGCGCGTCATCGGACAGCGCGAGGCGGTGAAAGCCGTGTCCAACGCCGTGCGCCGCTCGCGGGCCGGTCTGCAGGACCCCAATCGCCCCATCGGCAGCTTCATCTTCCTCGGGCCCACGGGCGTGGGCA
>DCZC01000145.1:0-1535 GCA_002331565.1 Gemmatimonas sp. UBA2094 | reverse complement strand
GGCTACGACGAGGGCGGTCAGCTCACCGAGGCCGTACGGCGCCGTCCGTACAGCGTCATCCTTTTCGACGAGATCGAAAAGGCGCATCCGGATGTGTTCAACATCCTCCTGCAACTGCTCGACGACGGGCGACTCACCGACTCACAGGGACGCACGGTGGATTTCCGCAACGCCGTGGTCATCATGACGTCGAACGTGGGGAGTCATCTCATTCTCGAGCGCAGCCAGGACCCCGAGGCGGGGGCGTGGAAGCGTACCGAGCAGGAGGTGCTCGCGGCCCTGCGCGGCGTGTTCAAACCGGAGTTCCTCAACCGCATTGACGACGTGGTGGTGTTCCATCCGCTCGGGCGCGGCGAAATTGACCACATCGTCGATCTCCAGCTCGCGCATCTCCGCAAGCTACTCGCCGAGCGCAAGCTCACGCTTCGGCTCACCGATGCGGCACGGGCACTGCTCGCCGACGAGGGGTACGACCCCGTCTTCGGGGCCCGGCCCCTCAAGCGGGCGGTGCAGCGCATGTTGCAGAACCCGCTGGCCCTGGCGGTCCTCGAAGGACGCTACCGGGAAGGGGATGTGATCGTGGCCGACGTGCAGCCGGGCGAGGAGGCACTGGTCTTCTCGCACGGCGATTCCGGCGGCGCGGCGGCATAGCAGGCCATTGACCAGCTGCTCGAGGAGCGCTGAATTATCGGACGCGACCGGTGGCACTGGCAGGACATGCGGCGCGCGGTAGCTTGCCTCGCATGTCCGGCTTCCGCCTTTCGAGTTTCCGCTCTCCGAACTACCTCGGCGTGAGACGTAACGCCCGCCACATCGCATGGCTGCTCATTTTCGCCGCCTGCTCCGGTGGCGAAGCGCCTATGCCTGCGCCCACCGGGCCAGTCGCGCCGCCCGACCCCGTCGTCCCACCCAGTCCCACCGGACCAGTAGGGCCGCTGGTGGTTGGCCAGACCTACACCGACAAGGCTGCGTACGTCGAGTATCTGGTGGGCGATGCACCGCTCGTCCTGGTGGCCCCGCACGGCGGCGCGCTCACGCCCGCGACGCTCCCCGACCGCACCTGCAGCGCCTGCGTCACCGTTGCCGACGCCAACACGCAGGAGCTCACCCGCGCCGTCGCGGATACGTTCTTTGCGCGTACCGGGAAGCGGCCGCACATCGTGATCAATCGTCTGCATCGACGGAAATTCGATGCCAATCGTGACGTCACCGAAGCCACCGGCGGGAACCGTGGACTCGACACCACGTGGCTGTGGATGCATGCCGCCATCGACTCCGCACGCTCGCGCGTGGTGCGCTCCGGTACGCGTGGCCTCCTGATCGACATGCACGGACACGGACACGACGTACCGCGCCTCGAACTCGGCTACCTGTTGTCCGCGGCCACACTGCGGCAGGACAACGCCACGCTCGTCGCGAGCGGGGCGATGGCGCGCACCAGTATCGCGCAACTCGCGACAAGCTCGCGCAGCACGGCCGACCGTGGCGTCGCGCTGCTGCGAGGCCCCAACAGCCTCGGCGCGCTGCTGGTCGCG
>DCZC01000054.1:833-3084 GCA_002331565.1 Gemmatimonas sp. UBA2094 | reverse complement strand
AACGCCGCGAAAGCCCCGAGCCCTCCCCCAACGCCACGCTCGACCGGTCCGCCCGCACCGTGCGCGTGCGCTGGCAGAACGCCCGCTACCGCATGGCCATGGTGCGCGACGCCAACACCGGGGCGCTCATGGGCTTCGTGCGCCGCTCGGGCGCCACGGTGGCCACGGACGGCCGAAACGTCGAGGTGGTATTCTCCGACGGGGTGCGGAGCGCGGTGCAGCGGTAGAAGTTGGACTGGTTGTACCGCATAAACCTGGCTAACTTGTCCAGTATGAGAACCTGGACGCTCGAAAAAGCCAAGAACGGATTCTCCGAAGTCGTGCGCCTGGCGCTCGACCACGAGCCGCAGCTCGTCACCCGGGGGCGCGCCGGGGCCGAGGCCGTGGTGGTGATCGCGCGAGACGACTACGAGCGTCTCATTGGCCCGACCGATCTGTACGCCGCGCTGCAGCAGTCGCCGCTCGCGAAGGCGGTGGCCGAGGGGCTCTTCGATGCGCACGACCCCTTTCCGCGCACCGCCGCGCTGGCGCGTGATATCGACCTCGGCGGCAGCGACGTCGCCGACGCGACCGGCTCGCCCTGAATGCGTCGCTACCTGCTCGACACGAGCATTCTCAGCGTGCTGGTGCAGCCAAGCGCCGACCCCCGCGTGGTCGCGTGGATCGGGGCGCACCCCCCCGTGGCCTTGGGCATCAGCGTGCTCGCCATTGGCGAGATCGCACAGCGCATCGCGCGGTTGGCGCCGGGCGCACGGCGGGACGCATTGCTCGCCTGGGTGCAGTTCGAACTCCCGGGCGTCTTTCGGGATCGCACGTTCGCGATCGACCTCGCCGTCGCCCGGCGCTGGGGGCAGCTGGACGCGGATGGACGCACCATGGGCCGCCCGCTGCCGGTGGTGGACGGCCTGATGTTGGCGACGGCCGCGCGGCATGATCTCGTGCTGGCCACCCGCAACGTGAGCGCGTGCGCACAGCGCGGCGTGCCGGTCTTCGATCCGTTCACCGGTACGTTGCACCCGGGGTAATCCACTAGATTGCCCGGTGCGCCCACTCTGGCGCCTCAATCGGAAATTTCAGCCGAACTCCCCATGGCTTCGTTCGACGTCATCGTCCTCGGCGGCGGCCCCGCCGGTTACGTGTGTGCCATTCGTTGCGCCCAGCTGGGCATGCAGGTCGCCGTCATCGAGCGCGAAGCGCTGGGTGGCACCTGCGTGCTCTGGGGGTGCATCCCCGCCAAAGCCCTGCTCGAAAGCGCCGGCCTGGCGCAGAAGATCGGCAAGGCCGCCGATCATGGCATCACCATCGATGGCGTGACGCTCGACTTCGGCCCCGCCATGAAGCGCTCGCGCGCCGTGAGCCAGCAGAACTCCAAGGGCGTGGAGTTCCTGTTCAAGAAGCACAAGGTGCAGTGGATCCGCGGCGAAGGCGTGCTCGAGAAGGGCAAGAAGGTCACCGTCACCGGTGCCGACGGCAAGAAGGACACGCACGACGCCAAGAAGGCCGTGGTCATCGCCACCGGCTCGCGCGTGAAGGGGCTGCCGCAGATCGGCCTCGAACTCGACAAGCAGGTGGTGCTCTCGAGCGACGACGTGCTGGTGGCCGAAAAGGCGCCCGCCACCATGGCCGTCATCGGCGCCGGCGCGGTGGGCTGCGAGTTCGCCGACGTGTTCGCGAGCTTCGGCACCAAGGTGTCGCTCATCGAAGTGGCGCCCACCGTGCTGCCGCTCGAAGACGCCGACTGCAGCGCCGAACTCGCGCGCGCCTTCAAGAAGCGCAAGATCGACGTGATGACCGGCGCCAAGATCAGCAACGTGAAGGTCACCAAGACCGGCGCGAGCCTGACCGTGGAGGCGCAGGGCGCCACGCAGCAGATCGCCGTGGAGAAGGTGCTCGTGGCCGCCGGCCGCGCGCCCAACGTGGAGAAGATCGGCCTCGAAGCGGTGGGCATCGCCAAGAGCGAACGCGGCTTCGTGAAGATCAACGAGAAGTTCGAGACCACCGTGCCGGGCTACTACGCCATCGGCGACGTGGCCGGCAACCAGATGCTCGCCCACAAGGGCTCACGCGAAGGGCACGTGCTTGCCGACCTCCTGGGCGGACAGCACGCGCATCTCGTGAACTACCAGAACATCCCGAGCTGCACCTACTGCCACCCCGAAGTGGCGAGCATCGGCCTCACCGAGCAGGCGTGCAAGGACCAGAAGCTCGACTACAAGGTCGGCAAGTTCCCCTTCAGCGCCAACGGCCGCGC
>DCZC01000054.1:0-586 GCA_002331565.1 Gemmatimonas sp. UBA2094 | reverse complement strand
GGCGCGCACATCGTGGGCGTGAGCGCCACGGAAATGATTCACGAACTCGTGGTGGCGCGCGAAAACGAATTCACGGTCGAAGAAATCGACCTCGCCGTACATGCGCACCCCACGCTCTCCGAAGCGATCGGCGAAGCCGTGCTGGATTCGATGGGAAAGATGCTGCACGCGTGAAGCCGTTGACTAGCAACTAACAACTGCAACTACGAACTACAAACTCCCCGCCGCTCACGAGATCGCTCCAATCGCGGAGATCTCGCGACCCGTGGGGAGTTTTTAGTTTTTAGTTCTTAGTTTTTAGTGACAGTTGTTAGTCGTTGGTTCACCGGCCTTCTGCCGCCTGCTCCCTGCCCGCCCCGCGCCGTGCTCCTTTATACCCTCTCCCTCGGACTCACTCCGTACGACACCGCGTGGGCGCTGCAGAAGCGCGCGGCGGCGGCGCGGATCAGCGGCGAACTCCCCGAGGACCTGCTCATCCTCGTACAGCACCCGCCGGTGGTCACGCTGGGGCGCAGCACGAAGCCGGGCCATCTGCTGGCGAGCGCGGCGTATCTCGAGGCGCGCGGCATCCAGGTGCGCGACGTGG
>DCZC01000240.1:27763-31642 GCA_002331565.1 Gemmatimonas sp. UBA2094 | reverse complement strand
GCAATCGGGCGTGCCGACGCGGCGGCCGGCGGGGCGAGGAGCGCGGCGACGCTCAGCCCAAGGGCAAGCAGCAGCGCCGCTTTGAGTGAGGCACGCATGTTGGTGCTGGAGTAGGCGAGTCTCGACGCCATGGGAGCGCCGGCGGAGTGTCGCTGTATGAATGGCGAAGTGTGGCTCGTACGCGCAAATGTGAAGACGGGCAGAGCACCACACTCCTGAGTGTTTCAGAAACTCCACGCCAATCGCTGTCCGCGCAACGTGGCATCGGTCGTGGCTGGGTTACCGGACATCTCCCGTGCGGCCTTCGTGGTGCCAAGCGCTTGAGTGAGAGGGCCTGTCCCGCCAGATTTCAATCGGCGGACTGCACGGCGCCCAAAGGGACGCCGAAGTCCGACATCGCTGCTACTCCCTACGGTACCTCACGCGGCCCTGCTCAACCGGTTTTGGTGCAGAGCCGCTTTACTCATTGCATGAGGGTCGCACGCATGGCGACACAGCTCTCCCCGTCTGCTCCCGTTCGCGAGAGTGCTGCCGGCCTGGCCCCGCAGGGCATCACGCCCGGCGGCAAGGTCCACTGGAATTTCGTCGCGCCCGAGCTGATCGAAGCGGCCATCCGCCGCGGGGAAGGCACGCTGGCCGACATGGGACCGTTCGTAGCCGTCACGTCGCCACACACCGGCCGCTCGCCGAATGACAAGTTCGTGGTGAAGGAGCCGTCGAGTGAGGCCGACGTGGATTGGGGCAAGGTCAACCAGCCCATCTCTCCCGAACACTGGGCCACGCTGAAGGCCGATGTCCAGCAGTATCTCGACGGTCGCGACGAGCTGTTCGTGCAGGATCTCTACTGTGGCGCCGATCCGTCCACGCGCCTGAGCGTACGTTACATCCTGCCCAATGCGTGGCACGCGTCATTCGTGCGCAACATGTTCATCCGCCCCGTTCTCGCGGAACTCGCGACGTTTGCACCGAACTTCACGGTGTACCACGCGCCGGAGTTCCAGGCCGATCCGGCGAAGCACGGTACGCGCACGGGTACGTTCATTGTCCTCAATCTCGCCGAGCGCGCGATCCTCATCGGCGGCACCCGCTACGCCGGTGAACTCAAGAAGGCGATGTTCACCGTGATGAACTACCTGCTTCCCAAGCAGGGCGTACTGTCCATGCACTGCTCGGCGAACATCGGGGCGGAAGGCGATACGGCGCTCTTCTTCGGCCTCTCGGGCACCGGCAAGACCACGCTGTCGGCCGATCCCGAACGCGGCTTGATCGGCGACGACGAACATGGGTGGTCGGGCGAAGGCACCTTCAACTTCGAAGGCGGCTGCTATGCCAAGGCCATCAACCTCTCGGCCGAAGGTGAGCCGGACATCTACCAGACGACGCAGATGTTCGGCACGATTCTCGAGAACGTCGTGCTCAACCAGCCGTCGCGCACAGTGGATTTCGCCGACCAGAGCATCACCGAGAACACGCGCGCGTCGTACCCGTTGCACTACATCAAGAATCATGTGCCGAGCGGCCGCGGCGGGCACCCGAAGAACGTCGTGTTCCTCACGGCTGATGCCTTCGGCGTGCTGCCGCCGATTGCGCGCCTCACGCCCGAGCAGGCGATGTACTACTTCCTGTCGGGCTATACCGCGAAGGTGGCAGGCACCGAGCGCGGGGTCACCGAGCCCCAGGCCACGTTCTCGGCCTGCTTCGGTGCGGTGTTCCTCGTATGGCATCCCACCAAGTACGCCGAGATGCTGGGCGAACTGCTCAAGGAGCACGGGTCGCAGGTGTGGCTCGTGAACACCGGCTGGAGCGGCGGCCCGTACGGTGTGGGCCGTCGCATGAAGCTCGGCTATACTCGGGCGATGGTGCGCGCGGCACTGGGTGGTGCGCTGAGCGGGGCCGAGTTCACCGCAGACCCGGTGTTCGGACTGCATATCCCCAAGTCGGTGCCGGACGTACCGGGCGCGGTACTCGATCCGCGCGGCACGTGGGCCAACGGTGACGAGTACGACGCCCAGGCGCGGAAGCTCGCCGGCATGTTCCGCGAGAACATCATGAAGTTCGGTGCGGCGGTATCGCCGGCCATTCTCGCGGCTGGTCCGCAGGGCTGATCGTCTGGACACGGTGTGCAAAGGGCCCCGGTGCGCTGCACCGGGGCCCTTTGCTGTTCCGTGACGAGGGGCGCTACTTGAGCCGCACCGTTTCGAGGAACATCTGCCGTCCTTCGCGCGCCGTGACGTACATCAACCCATCCGGACCGAAGCCGACGAGCTGCCGACCGGCAGGCAGCTTCACCCGCTCCACCAGCTTCCCCTCCGGCGAGATCACATCGTAGACGATCGGCGGCTGGTTGGCCATCGCGCCCATCATCGCCATCATGGCCGCCGGCGGCGGTCCCTGGCGTGTGCTGTCACGCGGAGCGGTGGCGGCGCCCGGCGCGCCTGAACCCGGAGCACCGCCCATCGGCGGCCCACCCATTCCCCGGCCACCCATGAACGACTGCGCGAGCTGTGCGGAGAGATTGGACGTGGTGGGGACCACCCAGAGGTTGCCGTTGCGATCGGCAATGCTGGAGCCCTGCCGAACCGGCGGGTAATAGTCGGGAAGCTTGTCGGCGCCGATGGGCTCGAAGCTCATGCGGAACCCACCGCCTCCGCCCTGCCCCATCCGCTCCGACGCGGCCTTTGCCATCGTGGCGAGCGAGTCGACGAGCTTCGTCTTCTCCTCGTCGCTGATGCGCTTCCAGTCGAATGGCAACTTGTCGGACGCCACGTGCGACCCGTCGGGACGATAGTAGTCGACGTGGTAGTCGAGCACGCGCATCACCGCGACCGTACCATCCGAAAGCAGCGCCCAGTCGTCGGCCTGCGGCAATGGATTGATCTTGACGGTCAGACGCGTCGACCCGTCTTCGCCGCGTGTCATCTGCGACTCGCTCTTCGGTACCTTCACGAAGGTGACCGTATCGGCCTTACGGGTGTCGAAGTCGACCCGAACGATGGGCACCGAGTCCGGCTGATTGGCCGGGTTGAAGCCACGGCCACCGGGGCCGCCGAACGGCTGCCCGCCACCCTGCTGGCCCCCGCCGAATCCCCCCGGCGGTCCACTGAAGTCACCGCCGCGATTCTGCTGAGATTGCGCCGGCCGGTTGTTGTTGCCGCCCTGGCCTCCCTGCCCGCCGCGGTCGCCGCCACGGTTGCCACCGCGATCCATGCCACCGCCGAACATCATGCCGGCCGTCCCACCGCCACCCGGACCGCCGGTACCGCCCTGCCGGTAGTAGAGGCGCCCCTTGGCATCGAACGCATGCGACCCGAGGTTCACATTGCTCAGCGTATTGATGTCGTTCGGACGCGGCGAGGCCATCACGCGTACCGTCCGCCCCGACTTGTCGAGCAGCACGAGCGACAGCGTGGACGCGTCGACTACGAGCGTGGAGTCACCCGTGTACGGTACCATCCCGATGGGGCGCTGCCCGTACGGCATCAGCGCGCCGGGCGCCGTGTCGGCAATGACGGACACGTTCTTCAGCGACGCATCGAACCGGAGGAGTTGGCGACGTTGCACGTCGTTCACGAATACCGCGCCGTCGCTCAGTGGACGCACCATGTTGGCGCCACCGATGGGCTGCGCCGAACGCGCGATCACCGGCGTGGTTTCGCGTACGGGAACCTGTGCAGTCGGACTGCTGGGGGGCGCATCCTGCGCCGCGGTCGGCGTCACCCCGGCCGCAGCGGCGCTGAGCAGCACGCCCACCGCGCTCCAGCGAGCGCGGGGCGACATCGTGCGAGCCTTCGAGAGCATGGGAGATCCCATTGAGGTGTACGTCGGATTGATCGTCATCGGTCGCATCATGGTCAGCGTCGGCCCATACCGCCGCCCATG
>DCZC01000240.1:18173-27575 GCA_002331565.1 Gemmatimonas sp. UBA2094 | reverse complement strand
CCGCCCATGAAGCGGTTGCCGCCGGCGGTCCCGGAGCGGATGCCCTGCAGGTTGCGCTTGTCCATGAACGGCATGAGCGACTCGGGCAGGATACGGATCTGTTCGGGGGTGAGCAGCGTGCGGATACCGGGCGCCACCTTGATGAGCACGTCGACCGCCGCTTCACGCGCGCTGCGATAGCGGTTGTAGGCGTCGTCGTGGTTGTACTTGTCGGGCAGATCGGCGAGGAAGCGCGCCACCGGCGTCCAGATGCTGTCGCTCTTGAGCACGTACAAGCGGTTCAGCGTGGCGAGGCTGTCGGCCTGCCGGCGCGTGAGCTTGAGCGTGTCCGCCTGCTGGAGGATCTGCTGCATGGGATTGATGAGCCCCACGCTCGCCGTCTGACGGAGCTGCTGCAGGCTGGGCTTGTTGCCGGGACGCGAGCGGCCACGATCGAGCTGCTGCAACAGCTGCTGCTGTTCACGCGTGGGCCCGAGGTCCCAGCCGACCTGCATCGTAAAGGTCACCGGGGCCGACCGCTGCGTGGTCTGGCTGGGGCGCGTGCTGCCGAATCGCTCGTTCACCTCGTACTTGTAGCTGTTCGTGACCGGATCGAATCCGCGCACGAAGAGCAGCGCGCCGTTCGACTGCGGGTTCACGAACGAGCCCCAGCCCTTCAGGCCACGCTCGCCGTTGATGAGACGGTCGAAACCATTGAGCGGGTTGGCCACCTGGAACGAGATGTTCGCGCGCTGCGGCAGCCCGAGCTTGAGCGAGTTGAACGAGATGTTCAGGTTACCGCTCATCGACCACGGCCCTTCGCAGGAGTTGCGTCCCGCGAACTGTCCCAGCTGGCTGCGGATGCATGCCGTGGCTTCGCGCGTGCCGGTGGCAAGGAAACGCTCGAGCCCCGTCTTGAGCGTCGGATCGGCCGAAAGCGTGGACGGATCGAACACGAAGGCGCGATCGTTGCCGTAGCTGTCGCCGTTCACGTCCTGGTTGATCGTGGGCGTGTAGTAGATGCCCGAGCGGAAGTTGCCGAACCACGCGATGCGCACGGCGTCCCACGCGTTGTAGCTCAGCGAGTACTGGATCTGATGGCGCGAGAAGTTCGAGCCACGCGACCACTCGATGCCCACGGGGGTGTTCACCGTGCTGTTGAAGCCGAGAAACTGCTCGCGCACGTCCGCGAGCACGTACGAAAGGCTCCAACTCCACTTGGTGTTGAACACGAACGGGCGGAGCGAGGCGGTGAACTGCTTGCTCTCCGACTCCAGTTCCGACGTCTGCGCCGTGACACGGCCGTACTGCGGAAACAGTCGGGCCTCGCGCCACGCCACCTGACCCGTGGCAGGAACGATGGCCCCGGGCGTCACGTACACCGGGCGGTTCCCCTCGCCGGCCAGCGTGAAGCGCTGCTGGCTGGGGAAGTTGATGTCGACGCCGCCCTGCTGACGCTGATTGCGCGAGAAGGTGGCGTCCATCGAGAAATTGAATCGGTTCTTCAGGATGGGGCCCTGCCACCCGAGGTTGCCGCGCAGGGAGCGCTGGGCATAGTAGTCGGGGAGGAAAAGCGTCACGTTCGGGGCGCTGTTGGCGAACACCGTGCCCGTGGTGCCGTCGGCACAGGTGCGCGGGATATTCGCCACGTCGGCCGCGTACGACGTCCAATTGGGGATCGGAGTGGCGGCCCCGACGCAGGTGAGCTGCTGCAGCCCCGACGGCAGACCGGTGTTGTCGATCGCGTTCGAGATCAGCTGCGTGCCCGGCGTGTTCTGGAAGAGGCCGACACCGCCGCGGATGACGGCCCTCGGCGCGCGGATCATGCCGGGCAGCAGCGCCATCTGATCGGCCTGGCCCACGGTCCACGAGAAGCCGAGTCGCGGGCTCACGTAGATGCGGTTGGGCACCTCGGCGTTGTCGTAGCCGAACTTGGCCAACACGTCCGGGTTGGTCTGCGGCCCCATGTTGAACTGGTTGCCGTCCACGCGTACCCCGTACTGTACCTGCAGGTCGTTCGTGGGGCGCCACGCATCACCCAGCGACACGGCGGCCACGTACTGACTGCCCTTTCGGCTGCGCGGCGACAGCAGGCGGGTGAACGAGGCAGGCCGGTTGTTTTGCAGGTCGGCTAGCGTGTTGTACGAGAACGAACCGAACTCGTTGAAGTTGAAGAGCGAAGTGAACTCGTCGCGACGCAATTCGGTGGTGAGCTTCACGCGATGGCGGTTGTCGCTCGAGAACCAGGACATCGTGTTGTTGCCGGCGAGCGAGCTGTTTCCGTTGGCGTTGTTGAGCGCCGTGCTGCCACCGAACTGCAGGTTGCTCACCGACGCTGAGCCATCGGCGAACTGCGAGTTGACGCGCACGTTGCCCGACGGCAGGAAGAAGAACGGGTCGCCGTCGCTGCGGCTGGTGCTGTAGCCGACCGTGGTCTCGCTGAAGATGCCCTTCCACCCGAGCAGCCCGCTGTGGCGGAGCTGCGTGGATCCACCCCAGCTCGTGCGTGTACCGTCGCGCGACGGCGTAATGAGGCTGGTGCCGCCGCCACCGAATCCGCCGAATCCACCGAAACCGCCGGAACCACCCACCGGTGACGTGCGGTTGAAGTTGCCGGAAAGCGTGAAGGAGTACGTGCTGCCCCGCGATGAGTTCTGCGGCACCCAGTCGAAGCTGTTGAGCGTGTTGATGCGCGTGTTGATGCGCTGCGGATCGTAGCCTGCCACGGTGACCGGCACGTTCTCGGTGCCGAGAATGTCGATAAGCCGCGCCACCGAGTCCGCCGACACACCGGCTGCCTCGAACCCGTCCGCATTGCTGTTCGTGAGCGTCTGCAGGTCCTGCAGGCGACGGTCGAACTGGAACGAGGTGTTGTAGAACATCTGGTCGGGCTTGAGGGGGCCGGAGGCCGACCCGCCCATCGACATGTTCGTGTACTGCTGGCCGGTGGCCACGCCGATCCGGTCGGTCCACTGCAGCTGCGGCGAGATGAAGTTGCCGCTGAGGCGCCGCGTCACGAAGTTCGACCCCGACCGAGTGCGCACCTGCAGCTGACCGCCGGAGAAGCCGCCGCGCGACACGTCGTACGGCGACGTGTTGAGCGACGACATGACATTGGCGTCGCGGGGCAACTGCGCATCACCGAAGTTGAGGCCGTTGAGCTGCGTATTGTTCTGGTCGCCACCGAGGCCGAACACCGAGAACGCATCGGCCGCGCCATCGGCCCCCAGCAGCAGCTGCACGCCAGGGATGGCCGAGGCCATCGCGGCCAGATCGCCCATCTGCTCGGCGCTGAGGAAGCCGGCCGTTTCGTCGCTCACGCTCTTTTCGGTACCGCCGACATCGGACACCGTGTCCGTACGAGACGCGGCAGCCCGCTCGGTAACCTGGACGGCGTCGAGCGTGATCGTCGCCGGCGCCAGTCGCGCGTCGGCGATGAGGATTTCCTGGTCGGCCGTGCGCTTCACCTGGTAGCGGCGCGGCGACAAGCCGATACCGGAAAACGTCACCCAGTAGTCGCCTTCGCCACCGGGAAAGGAGATGGTGTAGCGCCCCTGCGCGTTCGTACGCGCCGTACGGCTCACGTTACCGCTGAGCGTCGTGGCCGTCACGAGGACGTTGGGAATGGGCAGGGTGTCGGTGCCCGTGACACGCCCGCGAATGATGTCGACCTGCTGCGCCATGGCCGCCGACGCGGTCGCCACGAAGGCGACACAGAGCGTCAACGCAAGAACAAGGCGCCGAATTTGTGGCGTAGAAGTAGTCACGACGATTGGACGGATGATTCCCGGATTTCGTTAACGGCCCGGGCACGGCGACGGCAGACGGTCGCCCGTTCACGCATACCAGACTAAATGCGCAGCGGAGCTATTTCGTTGTGGGCGCCGCCGGGGAACCGTGGCGCCGCGAGGTACCGCCCGCCGCATGCCGCAGGGACGAGGCATGCTCCCACGTGGTCGAGCGGTAGGAGACGCAGGGCAGTCGATGGAATTCGGGGACGGAGCGGTGACCGGGGGCACAGGCCGCGCCACCCGATGCCGTACGCGACCGACGCCTTCGTGCCGACGGGCCGGAGCGACCGATGTAGCCGGTACACCGGACGAACGCGCGATGATCCCGCGCGTTCCCACGGCCCTCGGGCGGCACGGGTTCCTCGCAACCCTCGGCTGCGGCAGCCCCGGCGCCCACGCGCCGCTGACGTGCCGATGACGGCGGCGCGCATATCTTTCGACGCATGGAAATCCTGCGTGACCCCCTCTGGAACAACATCCGTCTCGATCCGCTCGCGCTGGCGTTGCTGGAAACGCCGGTCATGCAGCGGCTCCGCTACGTGCGACAGCTGGGCCTGGCATTCCTGGTCTATCCCGGGGCGACCCACTCACGCTTCGAACATGCGCTCGGCGCGTGGCATCTCGCCGGCATGGCGCTCCGCCTGCTCGATGAACGCGGGGCCCTTCAAGGCGTGACATCCCGGGAGCAGCAGGTGGTGCGTGCCGCCGCCCTGCTGCACGACGTGGGGCACTATCCGTTCTCGCATGCCCTCGAGGAGATCGGTGTCACCGATCACGAAGAGGTCGCACGGCCGCTCATCACCGAGGGCCCTATTGGCGACTGCCTCCGCCAGCATCTCGGAGCCTCCGCCCCGGACGAGGTCTTCGCGCTGATCACCGGACGCAGCGCGTCGCCGCTGCAGGGACTCATCTCCGGCTCCATCGATCTCGACAAGATCGAGTACCTCAAGCGCGACGCCGTCATGTGCGGGGTCCCCTACGGCGAAATCGACGTCGACCGCCTGCTCAACTCGCTGGTGGTCGTCACGCTTCCCGACGCCGGCGCCGCCATCGGCGTGCACGAGAAGGGGCTCTCGGCGCTCGAATCGCTGCTCTTCGCCAAGTACCAGATGTACCGCAACGTGTACTGGCATCATGCGGTGCGCAGTGCGACGGCAATGTACAAGCGGCTGGTGGCGGTTGCGATCGACACCGGAGCCGTAGCGGGCGACACGGTGGCCCGGTTCACCGACGAAGGGCTGCTCGTGCACCTCGACACGCCGTCGCTCGTGCCCGAAGCCCGGCACCTGCTCGATGCGATCCGCATCCGTCGCCTGCACAAGCGGGCATACGAATGCCCGGCCGCCGCGCTCGGCGACAGTGTGGGGGAGTGGATCGCGAGCGACTACCGGCTCACCCGCCGGGTCGAGGACGCGTTCGCGTCGGAGCTCGGGCTCGCGCGGGGGGCCGTGCTGCTCGACTACCCGGCAAAAACGCAGATGCTGGGCGTGGACATCCCCATGCAACGCCGCGACGGCCGCGTGGTGCACCTCACGGCCGAGGGCTGGGAAGGGGCGCTCAACCTCCCCCGTCTCAGCGACGAGCTCTATCGCAGCGCCCGGCGCCTACGCGTGCTCACCGCCGACCGGGCGCCGGTGCCGGCCGACCGCGTCGTGCGCGTGCTGCGCATGGACGCGGGAGAGATACAAGCGAAGCTGGACGCGGGGGAGCGGCTGCTCTGAACGCCCGGCGCCCGAACCTCGTGGCTCGCGGCTCGGCGCTCAGCGTTCAGGGCTGCTTGCCGCGGTCGCAGAGCGGACCGCCTCGAGCCGCTGCTTCCAGCATCTCCACCGTCTCGCGGGCGATCGCGACACCCCGATCCGCCGCGTAAAACGCGCGGATGCCCGCATGCACCGAGTCGAGCGACACCTTGGCTCGCGCGGCCGAAGCCCACTCGCGGAGCACCTTGGGCTGCTCCACGATGCACCCGCGCTCGGCGCCTGACGCGTCGAGCAGCACGTACGTAGGCGTCGCCGTCCGGCCATCTAATGACCGGTGCGTTTCCTGCACCGGGCGACCGGCGGTCGGGAGGACGATCCGCACATCGACACCGGCCTGGGCGGCGAGACGCGCCACGTATGGCACACTGTTCATCGAGTCACCACACGAGTCGATCGCCACCACCAGAAGGCGCCAGCCGTTTCCGGCCGCCTTCGCCCGCTGCACGAGCGCCGGATCGACGATCGCGCTGTCGGCCAGACGCACCCAGCCCTCGCGTCGCGCCTTGGCCGCCGCGACGAAGTCGGGAAACGTCTGGCCACTGGCATGGAGCGCCAGCAGCGCACTGTCGGCGCCCGCGGTGACCACGGCCGGGGCCGCCACCGTGCAGCGCGGCGCCGGGTGGGTCCCGCCGAGCAGGGCGAGTATGGAGGCGAGGGAAAGCGCGGAAAGACTCATGCCGGGGACTCCTCAGGGAGCGGGTGAGGGCCCATCGGCGGCCTGCGCACGGCCGTGGGCATCCGCCAGTTTGCGGCCGATGCCGCGATAAAAGGCGGCGTCGAGGGGCTTTCCCTCTTCCTGCAGCGACAACGCGCAGCGCTCCAACGCGTACAGCAGATTGCCAAGGTACAGCTTGGCCAACTCGCCGACGGTGGACTCGTCAGCCAAGGACGGCGGGCATCTCGCCCGTGACGATGCCGGTGACTTTGACGACCTGCACCACGATCGCCGTGATGTTGTCGAGCCCGCCGCGACGGTTCGCCTCGGCAATCATGGCGTCCACCATGCGACCGGGAGTCTGGCGCGACTCGAGGATCTTCTTGAGTTGCGGATCTTCGACCAAACCGGTCAGCCCGTCGGACGCAACCAGGTACACGTCGCCCACCTGCAGGTCACCAGTGAGGACGTCGGCTTCCACCGCCGCGTTCGCCCCGACACAGCGGGTGATCACGTTGCTGTAGGGGTGGTACCGCGCCTGCTCGGGCGTGAGGAAGCCGGCGTCGACCTGCTCCTGCACGTACGAGTGATCCTTGGTAACCTGCCGGAAGACGCCGTCGCGCAGGAGATACACGCGCGAATCGCCGACGTGGCCGATCAGATACCGGCCCTGCCCTATCAACAGGCAGGAGGCGGTGGTGCCCATCCCGTGTTTCTCGGCTTCCTGAATCGTGCGCTCGTAGATGGCGCGATTCGCTGCCTTGAGCGCATCGGCCATGCGCGTCTCCGCACTACCGGAGGTCAGATCGCGAACATCGGACAGGTTTCGCGCGACAATCTGAACCGCCATCTCGCTGGCCACTTCTCCCGCAGCGTGTCCCCCCATGCCATCCGCCACGATGAAGAGACCACGCTCTTGATCGGCGTCCGCATGGAGACTGTCTTCGTTGCCTGCCCGAATGCGTCCGACATCGGTACCGGCGGCGACGGAAAGCTGCACGTGGGAGGGGTGCGTGTCCGAGGAAATGGAGGGAGCGTCGTTTGCAGCAACGGCAGAGCAAGAATGCCCACGGCGAAGCTACCCGACAGTCGCGTCGATTGGCAAGCGCACCGCCCCCTCCTGCAGCAACCCGTCCGTCGGTGCGCTGAGGGCTGTTTCCCCGCCCTGCAGACGAAAGAGCCGCTCGTATGTGCCCTGCGCGGCGAGCAGCGCGGCGTGCGTGCCACGCTCCACAACTTCGCCGTGGTGCAGCACCAGGATCTCGTCGGCATGCGTGATCGTACTCAACCGGTGGGCAATGGCGATGGTCGTCCGTCCCTCCATGAGCCGGCCGACCGCCTGCTGGATTTCGGCCTCCACATGCGAATCCACCGCACTCGTCGCTTCGTCGAGCAGCAGCAGGGCGGGATCAGCCGCAATGGCACGGGCAAAGGCGAGTAATTGCCGTTCGCCCACACTCACCCCGGCGCCGCGTTCTCCGAGTTCGTGGGCCCACCCGCCCGGCAGGCGCTCGATCACGCGGTCGGCACCCACCCGCGCGGCCGCCGCCTGCACCGCGGACACGGGAACGCTGTCGAACAGACGGAGATTCGCCGTCACGTCCCCGGCAAAGAGAAAGATGTCCTGCTGCACGTACGCCACGAGCGACCGGAGCACATCCAACGGCAGCTCCCGGACGTCATTGCCATTCACCAGCACCCGGCCGCGCTGAGGATCGTAGAACCGGAGCAGCAGATTCACGATCGTACTCTTGCCGGCTCCCGTATGCCCCACGAGCGCCAGACTCTGCCCGGGGGCCACCCGGAAGCTGACATCGCGCAGCACCCACTGCTCGCCGCTGTCCCCGGTGACATACGCGAACCACACGTGGTCGAATTCCACGGTGACCCCCGCTCGCGTCAGGGCGGCGACCCGCTCGGCCCGGTCGGGCGTTGGCGTCACGTCGGTGGACACGGGAGTATCGAGAAGCGAAAACAGCCGCTCCGATGCGGCCATCGCCCCCTGCAGAATGTTGTACTTCTCGGAGAGGTCCTGCAGCGGCTGAAAGAAACGGCGCACCAGCTGGAGAAAGGCGGCCACCGTGCCCACCGTGGCCGCGCCGTCCGCGACCTCACCGCGTGCGGTCACCAGCAGACTCGCCAGCGCGAACGTAGTCAGCAACTCGATCACCGGGAAATACAACGCATACACGGTGATCGACCGGAGATGCGCGCCGAGATGCGCCTCGTTGAGGGCGTCGAAGCGCTGCTGTTCCTGCGCTTCCCGGCCGAACAGTTGGACGAGGCGCATTCCCGTCAGCCGCTCGCCCACATACGCATTCAGCTGGGCCAGCCGCGTGCGGATATCCCGGTAGGCACGACGCACGCGGTGCTGAAATACGCGCGAGGCGCTGAGGATCAAGGGAATGACCACGAACGCCGCAAGCGCCAGGCGCCATTCGACGACGAGCATGATCACGCTGATCACGACCAGCGTGAACAGATCGCCGATGCCCGACACCACCCCCGACGCGAACAGCTCGTTGAGCGCTTCCACGTCGCTGGTCACGCGCGTGACCAACCGTCCCACCGGCGTCCGGTCGAAATACGCGATGGGGAGCCGCTGCAGATGCGCGAAGACCGCGTCGCGCAAATCGCGCATCACGCGCTGCCCCAGCAGCGAGGTGAACCACGTTTCGCCGTACGCCGCCGCGAACTGCACGAGCAGCAGTCCGGCAAACGCCGCCGCCACCCGCTGCACGAGCCCGGTGTCGCGGGCTGGCCAGGCCACGTCGATCACCCAGCGGGTGAGCAGTGGCGTCGCCACCTGCATGGCTGCCGCGACGGCGATACAGGCCAGTGCGGCCCCGACCAGCGACCGGTACGGCCGCACGTACGCGGCAAGGCGCCGCACGAGCGCGGCGTCGTAGACGGCGCCGAGCACGTCATCGTCGGGCGGTGCGGAACGGGCGGCGGCGACAGGTGGCATGAATGGTGCAATCTAGCGGGTCGCACGGAACGCATTTGGGCCCTCGGATAGTTTTGACTGGATGAAGGACAAGATCCGCATCCGTGGTGCACGCCAGCACAACCTGAAGGGCTTCGACCTCGAGATCCCGCGCCGGGCCATCACCGTGGTGACCGGCGTGTCCGGTTCGGGAAAGTCTTCACTCGCGTTCGACACGCTCTATGCCGAGGGGCAGCGCCGCTATGTGGAGTCGCTGTCGGCCTATGCCCG
>DCZC01000240.1:0-18006 GCA_002331565.1 Gemmatimonas sp. UBA2094 | reverse complement strand
TCGGCCTATGCCCGGCAGTTCCTCGAGCGCATGGAGAAGCCGGCCGTCGACTCCGTGGAGGGGCTCTCGCCGGCCGTCGCCATCGAGCAGAAGAACCCCACGCGCACCTCCCGCTCGACGGTGGGCACGGCCACGGAGATCTATGACTACCTGCGCCTGCTCTGGGCGCGCGTGGGGCGTACGTTCTGCCGGGTCTGCGGACGCGAACTGCGCCCGGCCACCGTGCAGTCGGTAAGCGATACCGTACTCATGCTGCAAGAGGGCACGCGATTCATGGTGGCCTGTCCGCTGGTGCGCTCGGCACAGGTCACGCATGCTGTCATTGCCGAGAACCTGCGGGCGCGCGGCTTCGTCCGCATCGCCGTGGGGACGGGAACGTCGTTCGCCGTGCACCATCTGGACGACATCACCGAGGACCGGCTCGATCTCGCCGCGACCGCCGACGTACTCGTGGTGATCGACCGGCTCCGCGTCGAGGCCACTGGCCGTGGGCGTATCGCCGACGCCGTGCAGACGTCGTTTCTGGAAGGGGACGGGGACGTGGTGCTGCTCTTCCCCGAGGCGGTGGTACCGCCCCCCGGGCTCGGAGCGGCGCCCGACGGTGTTGCCGTCTCGCGTCTCGCCTTCACCGAGCGTTTCGAGTGTCCGAACGACGGCACGCGCGCGCCGATGCCCACGCCGCAGCTTTTCTCGTTCAACAACCCACGTGGCGCCTGCGCCACCTGCAACGGGTTCGGCGCGACGCTCGACTACGACGAAAAATTGATCGTCCCCAACCACGATCGCTCGGTGCGTGACGGCGCCATCGATCCGTGGACGGCCCCGCGGTACGAAAAGCAGCGGCGTCTCGTGGTGGAATTCGCGCGATCGCTCGGCGTCTCCCCCGACGCACCCTGGAAGTCGCTGCCGGCCAAGGCAAGGCACGAACTGCTGCACGCGAAGTCTCGGCAGTACACGGGGATCTATCCGTTCCTCGCCGCGCTCGAGGAGAAGCGGTACAAGCAGTACATCCGCATCTTCCTGCGGAAATACCAGAGTGCGCAGGACTGCGCCGACTGCGGCGGCACCAAGCTGCAGCCGGACGCGCGGCAGGTGCGCATCGACGGACGCACCATCGCCGACGTGGCGCGCCTCCCGGTACGCGATCTGCACACGTGGGTCGAGGGGCTCACACTCGCCGGCAGCGACGCACAGATTGCCGACACGGTGTTGCGTGAGGCGCGCGCGCGCGTGCGGTTTCTCGCCGACGTGGGGCTCACCTACCTCACGCTCGACCGGGCGACACGTACGCTGAGCGGTGGCGAAGCGCAACGCATCACGCTGGCGAACGCCCTCGGTGCGGCGCTCGTGGACGCCACCTATGTACTCGACGAGCCCAGCATCGGCCTCCACCCGAGAGATCTCGACCGATTGCTGTCGCTGCTCGCCCGGTTACGCGATCTGGGCAACACCGTCGTGATGGTGGAGCACGACCTCGAGGCCATGCGCATCGCCGACTTCATGGTGGAGTTGGGGCCCGCAGCGGGCGAACACGGCGGCCAGGTGGTGTTCGCCGGTCCCATGGCAGACGTCGAGCGGAGCCCGCTCACGGGCCGGTACCTCACCGGCGAGCGGCGCATCGACGTGCCAGTCACGCGGCGGCCGATCGGCAAACGATGGATCGACCTGCGCGGCGCACGTGCACACAACGTGCATGGCGTGGACGTGCGCATTCCGCTGGGCGCCATGACCGTGGTCACGGGCGTGTCGGGGTCGGGCAAGAGCACACTCGTGCACGACGTGCTCTTTCATGCCATCGAGTCGCGGCTGCACGGCGAACATTCCGCCAAGGAGCACCTTGGCGAGACGGTGGGCGATTACCTCTCGCTCTCTGGCGACGAACACCTCGACGATGTCGTGCTGGTGGACCAGAGCCCCATCGGCAAATCGCCGCGGTCGAATCCGGTGACGTACGTGAAGGCGTACGACGAGATCCGGCGCCTGTTCAGCGAGGTGCCGCTGGCGCGGACACGCGGCTACGGCCCGGGCCACTTTTCGTTCAACGTGGCCGGCGGTCGCTGCGAGCACTGCGAGGGGGCCGGCGCGCTCGAAGTGGAAATGGTGTTCATGGCCGACGTGTTCGTGCCCTGTGACGCGTGCGGCGGCAAACGGTTCAAGCCGGACGTGCTCGAGGTGCGGCTCAAGGGGCGCAACATCGCCGACGTGCTCGAACTCACCGTGGACGAGGCGATCAAGTGCTTCCCGCGTGAGGACAAGCTCGCGCAGGCGCTGTGGCACGTGCAGCAGGTCGGACTGGGGTACCTGCGCCTGGGGCAGCCGGCCACCACGCTCTCCGGTGGCGAGGCCCAGCGCCTCAAGATCGCCCGCGAACTGGCGCTCACGGCCCGCGGTGGCGCGCGGAAGCTCTACGTACTCGATGAGCCGACGACCGGTCTGCATCTGGAGGACATCCGAAAGCTGGCGCAGGTGTTCGAGCGCCTGCTCGACCAGGGGCACACGCTCCTGCTCATTGAGCACAACCTCGACGTCATCAAGCTGGCCGACTGGATCGTGGACATGGGCCCCGATGGCGGCGACGGCGGCGGACGCGTGGTGGCCATGGGACGCCCGGAGGAGATCGTCGAGGTGGACACGTCGCATACGGGCCGCTGGCTGCGCACCGTACTCACCGGGTGAGCGAACCGGCGTTCCGCCCCGCTTGACTCCACCGCCCCGCCGGTTGATTATATGAGGCTCTGGTGCGCCATCGGCGTGCCGGAACGCCGTATTCCCGGGTAGCTCAGGTGGTAGAGCAGGTGACTGTTAATCACCCTGTCGGGGGTTCGAGTCCCTCCCCGGGAGCTTCATGAAGGTTTCACCAAACGCCTGGCTTCGGCCGGGCGTTTGGCGTTTCTGGGTGTGGCGGATGCCGGGAAAGGATCCCCCCTGCCCCGCCGTCACACCACCGGCATTGGGTGGCACGCGCCCGCGGCGAAGGGCGTTGCGGCGATGACGTATGCGCGGCTCGCGCGTCGTGATAGTGATGGCCCGTGGCAGACTGCCGCGTGATGCACCGCACCTGCTTCATGCGGGAGCGGTCCGGTAGCACGCCCTCCCGGGGCGCGGCCAGGGTCACCGAGTCCATTCACTTCCCGTCGCCATGTCGCCCATTTCCAGACGCTCGCGTGCCGGCTACTCGATGATCGAGTTGCTGATCGTCGTAGTGACGCTGGCCGTCCTGTTCGCGACGGTTGCGCCCCGCGTAACCACCATCCGCGAAAGTTCGACATTGCGTGCCGGCCGACAGCAGCTCGCCTCCGCATTCAGTGCGGCGCGCGCGGCGGCCCTGCACAAGGGCCGCCCCTCGGCGCTCATCATCAACGGCAACGAAATCACCGTACGGGTGCGCAGTGGCCTCACCAACAGCAATGTGCGGGTGTATGGCCCGCTGCGCTTCGACGTCTCACTCGGTATCACGCTCGAGCAGCTCGGTGGCGCACCGGACAGCGTCGCTTACAACGCTCGCGGCATGTTGAGCAACGACGTCGGCTTCGACCAGCCGCTGCGTTACCGGCTCACGTACGGCACCAAATCGGACACGCTGTGCGTCAGCGCGGCCGGGCTGATCCTGCCACAGGGGTGCACACTATGAAGGCCATCCCTTGTACGCCACGCCGAGGGCCGAGCGCGCGTCCAAGGTTGTCACCGGCGCCGGCCCGCCGTGGTACGACGCTGTTCGACGTGCTCATCGCCGTTATCATGCTCGCCGTGGCCGTCGGCGGGCTACTCGGGAGTTCGGCCTCGGTCGCCCGCCAAATGGGCGGCGGCAATGCCCAAACGGTGGCCGCCGGCCTCGCGCAGGCGCGCCTCGACTCGCTCACCAGCCTGTCCTGCGCGCAACTCGCAGCGGGTGCGTCGAGCGGCAGCACGCTGCAGCGCGGTGTCCGCGAGTCGTGGACCGTCACCGACGGCCGCAATATCAAAACCATCGATGTGCGGCTTCGTGTGCCGCGCCGGGTCAACGAACTTCATTTTCGGATGGTGATTCCATGCCGCGACTGATCCGCCACCGGCGTGGTTTCTCCGTGGCCGAGTTGCTCATCACCCTGAGCATGCTCAGCATCATCGGCTTCGTCGTGTCTCGGCTGGTGATCGGGCAACAGCGATTCTTCCAACGCGCCAACGAGCAGATGGGCATGCGCCGAGAGCTGCGTACGGCCATGAGTCTCATCCCAGCCGATCTGCGCGCGGTCTCGTCCTCGGGAGGAGACCTTACGGCCTTCGGCAACGACTCGGTGCAGTTCCGCGCCGTGATCGGCACCTCGATCATCTGCGGCAAGGTCAACGCGACCACCATGTCCCTTCCGCCCCTCGACATGGCGCGCAACACGCTCACCAGTTGGTACTCGAAACCGGAGGAAGGCGACACGGCGTGGGTCTTCAACGACGCACTCTCGCACGGCGCCGAAGACGACGAGTGGAAGCCGCTGCGCATCACGGAAGTCGAAACGTTGGCGTCGGACTGCAACCCATCGCCGTACCTCGACACCACGCTCGATGCAACCAAGGTGCGCTATCGCGTGACGGTCGCGAGCGACATTGGAGACTCGGTAACAATGGGCAGTGCCATACGCTTCACCCGCAGCACGCGCTACACGCTGCGCCAGAAAACAAGCGGCGCGTGGTACATCCATCGCAGCGAGTATCTGAACGGTGAATGGACGGCGCCGGTGGTCGTGGGCGGTCCGTATGCCCCGCCCGTCAGTGGCGGCGAAGGCGGCATGCGCTTCGCGTACTTCGACAGTCTCGGGGCCCCCGTCACCGGTCTCGGCAATAGCCGCCGCGTGTCACGCATCGACCTGCTGTTGCGCGCCCGCGGTCAGCGCAGCTCGGGACCGTTCGGTACCACCTCGACGGAGAACACCGACTCCCTCGCGCTGCGCATCGCCTTGAGGAACCGTCAGTGATGCAACCCGCACAGCAGCGCGACCCGACCATGCCGCCTGGCCTACCTCCAGAACCGCCGCCGACGCGCCGCTCGCGCCGCGGTACGGCGCTGATTCTCACGCTCGTGGTTGTGGTGGTGCTCGCCATCCTCTCCACGGGCGCGATCATCAGCGCCATGCAGGACTATCGGGGCGGCCGCAACGCGTTGGTGGAGCAGCGCGCGTTCGCCGTGGCCGAGTATGGCCTCAACGCGGCAATCTCCGACTGGGACCGGTCGCGGAACCTTCCGCCACCGACGGGCATGGCCATCGGCGCCATCGATTCGTCGAACGTGTTCGTGGCCGAGACGGACACCGCGAAGGTGTTCATTCAGCGGCTCACCGACAACACGTTCTGGGTGCGTTCTGTCGGGCGGGCGAGCATCGGCAACGAGCAGCTCGAATCGCAACGCATGACGAACATGGTGGTGCGCATCGCGTATCCCACCATCAATCCCGGTGGCGCCTTCACGACCGCGGGCAATGTCCACGTGCAGGGCTCCGCCGAAATCACGGGACACAACACCAATCCGAGCGGGTGGTCGCACTGTGCGAACATCGCCGGCCGCGACACGTTCGCGATCGCCGTTGCGCCGGGACGCTCGGTCGACATTCAGAAGCCCGATCTCATCACGGGGGGCGTCAACGCCGACCCCGCCGCCGGTGATTCCAACACCTACGTCCGCTACGGGACGGAGAGCTGGAACTCGCTCGTGGCAGCAGCCGACATCACGTTGCCCGGTGGCTCGTACGGTCCCGAACCCGTCGGGACCGCCACGAGCTGCGATTACAGCCGCACCATGAACTGGGGCGAGCCACTACGGCTGAGCAGTGGCGGTGACGTTCATACTGCCGGCTGCCACGACTACTTCCCCATCATCTATATCAACGGCACGGCGACGCTCAGCCGCGGACGCGGCCAGGGTGTGTTGCTGGTGAACGGTGACGTACGCACCGTAGGTAATTTCCAGTGGTACGGGCTCATCATCGCCCGTGACGACATCGTGAAGGGGGCCGGCACGTTCGACCTGTGGGGGAGCGCCGTGAGCCGCAACGCCAACGTGAACAGCGACAACGCCATCGTCGGCAACTCCAACGTCCAGTGGTCGAAGTGCGCCGTCGAATCGGCGCTGCGCGGCTCGGCCATGCTCACGCGGACCAAAGAACGGAGCTGGACGCCGCTGTACTGAGTCGCAGCCTCCCGCAGCGGCACCGCCCGACCCGGAACGGGGACGCACCGGGCTGGGCGTTGACGGCCCGGGTCAGCGCAGGAATGCTACCGCCGCCAACAACCGTCGCATCGCGAAGAATGCGCCGATGCGCCGATCCGATCAGCGGGTGTCGAGCACGGTCACGGGATCCCCCGCGGCAATGGTGCCGGGTGCGGCATGCGTGGCATTCACCCCGAACACGACGCCGTCGGCGGTGCGCCGGTACCCCGCCCAGATGCGGAGCGGCTCGTGCCCCTGTTCGAGGGTATCCGGATCGACCGTCGTGAGCACGCAGCGTGTGCACAGCGAGCCCATGCCCAGGCGCGTCTCGCCCATCTGCACAAGCCGCCAGCCGTCTTCCTCATGGGCCGCCAGCCCGTCGAGCCACACATTGGCGCGAAATCGGCGCCGGTCGAGCACGTCGGGCGTGCCCTGCTCCAGCAGGCGACCGTTGAGCGCCTCGATACTCGCCATCCCGAGCACCAGCAGCGGCGCGCCGTCGGTGAACGCCACATGCCGACGCTCGGCCGCGACCGGCCCGGCATATTTGTGCTTGAGCGGGCGTTGCGCGTCGCCGTCGAGATACACGAGACGGCACGTGCGACCGATCACATCGCTGCACCAATCGGCCGCGTCGTCACCGGCGTCGAGCGCCAAAGTGGCATCGTCCCAGATGAACACCGGTCGCGCGAGTGCATCGGCGCCCGGCACTACCGCGGCCAGGGTGGTATGGCGCGGCGCATCGAGCAGGAGGGACCCGTTGCGATCGGGGGTCGCGAAGCGCGGCGTGATGTGCAGCAGCGCATGACACTCCCGCGCCGTGATGGCGTGCCCCGAGCCGTCGACCAGGAGCCACCGCCGGTCGCCCGTGGCCCCGCGCTCGTCGAGGTGGAGGGCGTCGACATCGATACCGGCAGCCGACTTGAGCGGATACACCGTGAGCGCCGCCACGCGCGGCGGTGGCGATGCGTGTGAAGCCGTCATGCGACGGGCGTCTCCCGACGTTGGCGTTGACGATTCCAGTAGAGGTAGACGGGCACGCCGAGCAGCAGCAGCCCCGCGCCACGCGCGGCATTCCCCGGATTGGATTGAATGGAGCCCACCACCACGTACAGCGCCGCCGTGACGAACACGAGGGTCCCGACCGGGTGCAGCGGCGAGGTGACCGGGCTGCGCACTCCGCGCGCGTCGTCACGGGCACGCAGTACGAATAACGACGCGGCGGTGGCGCCGAAAAAGATCCAGTCGGCGAACACCACGTAATCGAGCAACTGCCCGTATGTGCCCGTCAACAGCAGGAGCAGCGCCACCGTGCCCTGCGCTACAAGGGCTTCCACCGGCGTCTGCCACGACGGGTGCAGTCGCGCCATGCGCGCGAAAAACAAGCCGTCCGCTGCCATCGCCTGATACACGCGTGCCGACATCAATATCACCATGCTCAGGAAGCCCACGGTCGACGTGACGATGCCGCCCGTGATGAGGAGCCGGCCGGTGGGACCCAGATACACGTACATGGTTTCCGCCGCCGGCGCACGGCTCGCCGCCAGCCCCTCCAGTCCGAGCGCCCGCAGATACGCGACGTTCACGAGCAGATAGGTGACCGCCACGATGAGGACGCCGAAAATGAGCGCGCGCGGCAGGGTCCGTTGTGGTTCCACCAACTCTTCGGCCACGGCGTTGGTCTGCTGCCAGCCGCCGAACGAAAAGAGCACCGGCACGAGGGCGCCGCCCATGGTCACCACCAGCTGCGACCACGACACCGGGGCGGCGAGGGGGGTGTCGAGCACCGCCGGCGGTGCGCTATAGCGCGGTGTCAGGGCAAGCGCGGCGAACACGAGCAGCGCGATGGCCGCCAGCTTGAGCACCGTGAGGATGTTGCCGGTGGTCGCCCCGACACTGACCCCCAACACATTGAGCCCGGTGAGCACCACGATGAGCGTGATGGCGATCGGCCGCCCTGCGCCTGCCCCAAGCCCGAGCAGTTCGGCCAGATAGTTCGCGCCGGTCATGGCCACGGCCGCCATGGCGCCTGTCGCCATGATGAGGAACAACGCCCAGCCATACATAAACGCGGGAAAGGTGCCGTAGGCGTCGCGCAGATACACGTAGGTGCCCCCGGCCTGGGGGCGCCGCGCTCCCAGTTCGGCATACACGAAGCCGCCGATGACGGCCACCACGGCTCCGAGGCCCCAAGCCGCCAGAGTGAGCGGGGAAGTGCCGACGCGCTGGGCCACGACCGCCGGAGACAGAAAGATCCCCGCCCCGATAATGCCGCCCACCACCAGCATGGTACCGGAGAACGTCCCCAGCTTCGCCGCGTATTGAACCGGTGTCATGGGGCCAAACTGCCCCGTGTACATTTCCTCCGCTACCTGTTGCCCTCACGAATTCCCTCGATCCGTGACCATGGTTCCCACGATTTTGGGTCCGGCCGTGCGCCGGGCCGGCCGTACGGGCGGCGCACTCGCGCTGCTCGCCGCGGCGATGACGACGCCCCTCCGTGGCCAGAAGGCCCCCGGCATCCCGCACGAGAAGTACACCCTCCCCAACGGGCTCGAGGTGATCCTGCACGTGGATCGCTCGGTGCCCATCGTCGCAGTGGAAGGGTTCTACAAGGTGGGGTCGGGCGATGAGAAGCCGGGGCGAACCGGCTTTGCCCACCTGTTCGAGCACGTGATGTTCATGGGCTCGCAGAACGTGCCCGTAGGCAAGTTCGACCAGTGGCTCGAAGCGGCCGGGGCGAGCAACAACGGCTCCACCAATTTCGATCGCACGAACTACTACGAGACGGGGCCATCGAACGCGCTGCCGCTCATGCTCTGGCTCGACGCCGACCGCATGGGGTGGCTGCTCCCTACCATGGACAAGACCAAGCTCGACCTGCAGCGCGACGTGGTGAAGAACGAGCGGCGGCAGGGCGTGGACAACGCGCCGTACGGCAAGTCCGACGAAACGATTCTGCCGGTGCTCTTCCCCGCGGGGCATCCGTACTCGTGGGACGTGATCGGCTCGATGGACGATCTCAGTGCCGCGGCGCTCGACGACGTGAAGGATTTCTTCCGGCAGTACTACGCACCCAACAACGCCACCATCACCATCGCCGGCGATTTCGACCCCGACTCGGCCAAGGCGTGGGTGACCAGGTACTTCGGCCCCATTCCGCGCGGCACCATGGCCATCACGCGCCCCGTGGCACCGGCCGTGACGCTCACGCGGGACACGGTGCTCGTGCTGGAAGACCGGGTGCAGCTGCCCCGTATCTACTACACGTGGCACGGCGTGAAGGCGTTCAGTGCGAGCGATGCGGCGCTCGACGCCTTCGCCGACATCGTGGCCACCGGCAAGAGCTCGCGCCTGTACCGCACGCTCGTGTACGAGAAACAGCTCGCACAGGATGTGCGCATGAGCAACCAGTCGCAGAAGCTTGACGGGATGATCCAACTGATCGTGACGGCGAAACCCGGCGTACGCCCCGCGGAAGTCGACGCGGAAATCACCCGCGTGCTGAATGACGTGCTTACCAACGGCGTGACCGCGCGTGAACTCACGCGCGTGCAGAACGGCATGCGCGCCAGCATGCTCGATGGTCTCGCCAACGTGGCAAGCAAGGCGTTCCGTCTCAGCTACTACAACTACTTCACGGGTACCCCCGACTTCCTCGCGCAGGATCTGGCGCGATACGAGTCGCTCACGCCCGCAGCGGTGCAGCGCGCCGGTCGGGCGCAATTCGCCGGCACCCCGCGGGTGGTGCTCACCATCGTGCCGGAAGGCAAGACGTCGCTGGCGCTCACGGCAGCGACCCTCGGAGGGATCAAGTGATGCGCCCCCGTCCTCTCGCAACCGCGGCCGTCGTAGCGCTACTGCCGTTCGCGGCCCGTGCGCAGGCCGCTGCCACGCCGGCCAGCACCCAGCCGCCCAAGCTTGCTGCGCCCACGCCGCTCAAACTGCCTGTCATGGTGGAGCGCACGCTGCCCAACGGCCTGCGGCTGGTGATCGTGGAACAGCACGAACTTCCGGTGGTGGATGCGCAGCTGGTGATCCGCACGGGCAGTGAGGCAGATCCCGCCACCAAGGCCGGGCTGGCCACGCTCACCGCCAACATGCTCGACGAAGGCGCCGGCACGCGCGACGCGCTGGGGCTCGCCGAGGAGATCGGGTATCTCGCCATCCGCCTCGGCACGTTCGCCGGGCTCGAGACCAGCGCCGTATCGCTGCACAGCACGCGGGCCACGCTCGATAGCGCGATGCGGCTGATGGCGGACGTGGTACTGCGGCCGACCTTCCCGGAGAAGGAGTTCACCCGCCTCAAGAGCGAGCGGCTCACGGCGCTGTTGCAGGAGCAGGATCGCGGCCCCTCGATGGCCGACCGTGCCTTCGCCGCGCTCGTCTTCGGCGAAGCACACCCATATGGTCGCAGCACGAGCGGTGCGCGCGAAACCGTCGAGCAGATCGGCCTCGACGACGTGCAGCAGTTCTGGCGCACGTATTACCGCCCGAACAATGCAACGCTGGTGCTCGTAGGTGACCTCGGCGTGCGCGAAGCGGAGGCGTTGGCCGCTGCGGCGTTCGGTGGGTGGCCTCGCGCGACGGTACCCGCCGTCGCCTATGCGAAGCCGCAAACGGCGGGCGCCACGGCGATTCACATCATCGACAAGCCAAAGGCCGCGCAGTCGAGCTTCCGCATCGGCGCCATCGGCGTGCCGCGCAGTACGGCCGACTACTTCCCGCTGATGGTCATGAACACGGCCCTCGGTGGCTCGTTCACATCACGGCTCAACAACACACTGCGCGAAGTGAAGGGCTACACGTATGGCGCCGGCTCCGGCTTCAGCATGCGACGGGACGCGGGGCCGTTCACGGCGCGCGCTGAGGTGGTCTCTGCCAAAACCGACTCCGCGCTCATCGAGTTCATGAACGAACTCAGGGGCATGCGGAATCCACTGCCGGCGGAAGAACTCGCCAAGGTGAAGCGGTATCTGCGGCTGGGCTACGCCGACGGGTTCGAAAGCACCGGCGATATCGCCTCGCAGGTGGCGGGGCTCATCCCGACCGGCCTGCCCCTCTCGACGCTGGGTGCCTTCGATGCCGGCATCGCCAAGGTCACGGCGGCGGATGTGCAACGCGTGGCCACCCGGTACCTCGATCCCACCAAATTGCAAATCGTCATTGCCGGTGATCGCGCGAGCATCGAGCCGGCGCTCAAAGCCACCAAGATTGCTCCCGTGGACGTTCGCGACATGCGCGGCCGTCCGGTGATCGTCCCCTGACCGCCTCCATCATGTCGTCCCTCTCGCCATTCCGCGGCGCCCACGTGCTACTTGCCGGCACGGCCCTGTTCGCGCTTTCCGCCTGCTCATCGGCCACGTCGCAGACGTCTGCGCCGGCGTCCTCCCCCGCGCCGAACACCCGCGGCGCGAACGCCGCGCCCATGCTCGTCGACACCAAGTGGGTGGCCGAGCACATCGGTGATCGCGACGTGGTGGTACTGCACGTGGGGACCAAGGCGCAGTACGACAGCGGCCACGTGGCCGGCAGCCGTCACGTGTCGCTCGACGAGATCGCCCTGCCCCAGGTGCAGGGCGGGCTGTCGCTGCAGATGGCCGGCACGGAGCAATTGACCGCATGGGCCGTGCGCAACGGCATCGGCGACCGCACCCGCGTCGTCGTCGTCCCGCACGACTTCAATTTGCAGAGCGCCACGCGCGTCTTCTTCACGCTCGCCTATCTCGGTGCGGGCGATCGCGTCTCGCTCATGGACGGCGGCTATCAGGCCTGGAAGGGCGAACAGCGCGCGATGAACACCTCGGCACCGGCGGCCGCACCGGCGGTGACCTTTACCCCGCGCGTGCGCGCCGATCTCATCGCGCTGGCCTCGCAGGTGGAGGCGGCAACGCAGGACAAGTCGCGGTACATCGTGGATGCCCGCCTCACGCGCTTCTACAACGGTGACGGCGGCGGATATCCGCGCCCCGGCCATATCCCGACGGCGGTGAACATCCCCATCTCGAGCGTCAGCGTGAACGGGTTCATGCGGCCGCGGGCCGAGCTCGAAGCGCTGTTCGCGGCGCAGCAGGTGGACCGGAGCAAGCCGGTGATCACCTACTGCCACATCGGGCAGCAGGCGACGCTGCTCTGGTTCGTGGCCACGCTGCTCGAGCGGGATGCCCGCATGTACGACGGCTCCTTCCAGGAGTGGAGCGGCAGCACCCGCCCGATCATCGCCCCCGCCAAATAACCGCCGCAGGCCCGCCCCTTCCCGGCGCGGGTACCTTTGTGGGGTCCCCTCATTCTGGAGGCTACGTGACCTCTGACGCTTCCACGCCCCTGATCGGCGTGGTGATGGGCAGTGCCAGCGATTTCGACACCCTCGCGCCTGCCTGCGACATTCTTGCCGAACTGGCCATCCCGTACGAAGCGCGCGTCGTCTCCGCGCACCGGACGCCGGATTGGCTGTTCCAGTACGCCGAACACGCGAAGTCGCGCGGGGTGCGCGCCATCATCGCCGGGGCCGGCGGCGCCGCCCATCTCCCGGGGATGCTGGCCGCCAAGACGCTCGTACCCGTCCTCGGCGTCCCGGTGGTCGCAACGCCGCTCAACGGCATGGACGCGCTCCTGAGCATCGTACAGATGCCGGCGGGGGTTCCCGTGGCCACGTTTGCCGTGGGGAAGCCAGGCGCGGCCAACGCCGCCCTGTTTGCCGCCCAACTGCTCGCGGCCGACGACGCGAGCCTCTTTGCGCGCCTCACCGCGCGGCGTGCCGCCAAGGCAGAGGAAGCGCTGGCGCGCCCGCTCGACGCTCCCAACGCCATTCCGCCCGCCGCCACGTGACAGAGTCCGCGCAGCCGATTCTCCCCGGCGCCACCATCGGCTTCCTCGGTGGCGGCCAACTGGGTCGCATGACCGCGTTCGCCGCCCGGTCGATGGGCTACGACATCCAGGTGCTCGACCCCGAGGCCGCCTGCGCCACCCGCGCCGTGGCCTCGCGTACCATCACGGCCAAGTTTGACGATGTCGATGCCGCCGTGGCGTTGGCCTCCGAGTGTGACGTGGTGACGCTCGAGATCGAGCAGATCCATCCCGACGTGCTCGAAGCGGTCGCGGCGCGCACCGCGCTGCGCCCTGGCCGCACACCGGTGTACATCATCCAGGACCGCATCCGCCAGAAACAGTGGCTCAAGGCGCAAGGGTTTCCGCTCGGCAATTTCGTCGCGGCTCGCCAGGCGGGCGATATCGCCGACGCCGTGCGCGATTTCGGTCCCTGCATCGCGAAGAGCACGCACGGCGGCTACGACGGACGCGGTCAGGTGCGGCTGTCCACGCCGGAACAGGGCGTCGATGCCTGGACGGCGCTCGGTGCCCGCGAGTGCCTCGTGGAGCAGAAGGTGGACATCCACTACGAGCTCTCGGTGCTGGTGGCGCGTACGGCCGCGGGGGCCGTGGCGGTATACCCCCCGTCGCGGAATCACCATACGAGTGGGGTGCTCACGTGGGCCGTGGTGCCCGCGGTGATCAGCGACGACATGACCACGCGCGCGCAGACGCTCGCCCGTGACGTGGCCGAGCGCATCGGCATCGTAGGGCTGCTGGCCGTGGAATGTTTCGTGACCACAGGTGGCGAACTCCTGGTCAACGAACTCGCACCGCGGCCGCACAACACCTACCACCACAGCGAACGGGGATTCGCGACGAGCCAGTTCGAGCAGCTCGTGCGCGCCATTTGCGGTCTGCCGCTGGGGGCGACCGACGTGCATGCCCCGTCGGCCATCGCGAACCTGTTGGGCGACGTGTGGCTGCAGGAGCAGGCGCCCGACATTGCGCACGCGCTCGATGTGACGGGCACGCGCCTGCATCTCTACGGAAAGGCAGGCGCCCGCGCCGGCCGCAAGATGGGGCACCTGTCGGCGGTGGGTCACGATGCGCAAGACGCGCTCGGGCGCGTGCTCGAGTGCTACCGGCGCCTGTCGCCGGGGACCATCGCCAGTTTCGACGTCCACGAGCCGGTGCTGGCCCACATCACGTCCTGATCCCGCCTCATGTTTCCACGCGACTTCTACGAAATCCTGCACATCGTCGGTATCGCGATGCTGTTCCTCGCGATCGGGGGTGTCGCCACCCACGCCGCCAACGGCGGGACGAAGGCCGGCAGCCAGACCCGCGGGCTCATGAGCAGCGTGCACGGGGTGGGCGCCCTGCTCATTCTGGTCGGCGGGTTCGGCATGCTCGCCCGTATCGGCTTCAAGCACGGCGCCAACTTCCCCGGGTGGCTGTGGGTGAAGCTCATTGTCTGGCTCGTGCTCAGCGCCATCGTGCTGCTACCCTATCGCAAGCCCGCGCTCGCCAAGCCGTTCATCTTCATCTTGCCGCTCCTGGCCGGTCTCGCCGTGTACATGGCGCTCTACAAGCCGTTCTGAACGATGTGAGGAGTGGGCGACGGACAGCGGGCCCGTTCGGAGTCGAACGTCGGGCGTTCCGCACAGTGGGTGGGTGCCAGCTGTCCGTTGATTCCCTGACTTGATTTCCGTCCCCGATCTGCCGATACTGGGGAGCGTGCGGCGATTTCCCCGATTTGACGGGCCGTGCACTCAGCGCCAGCGGCGCTGACCTTCCGTCTAAGTCGCGGTCCTGACGGCCCTCGACGATCCAATCGGCGAGGGCCGTCAGCTGTTTGCGCTCCTCGAAGTCGGGAATCGCCGCACCGTGCGATACGACAACTGAAGACCGCACCATTCCGGTGCCGTGGTGATTTGCCGCCGATTGCCGCCACGCAAAACAAGGAGCTAAACAGCGAGTGCGCCCGGCGGCCCTCCGTTTCCGGGCGCTTCGTGTGGTATGGCGGCACTACTCCTCAGGAGAGTGCCTACGATGTCCAACGTATCCAGCAGCGTTTCCACGAGCCGTCCGTTTTCCGCCGACACCATCGCCCTGCATGCCGGCCAGGAGTCGGCCGACAGCGCCACCGGCGCGACGTCGGGGACGAACGAACGAGACGCCGCGGTGTCTGCCGCATGAGCGTGCTCCTCCCTTCCCTGCCCGCACCACGCGCGTCGTCACGCGACGGTCAATGGCCGGTGCGCGACGAGACCATCACCCTCCGCGACATCGTGCTGGAAGGCGGTGACCACGTGGACACCATCGATGTGCACTATCGCCTCGAGGGCGCCATCAACAGCGCGCGCGACAACGTGGTGCTGGTGATCCATGCCCTCACCGGCACCGTACACGCGAGCGAGTGGTGGAAGGGGGTCATCGGTACGGGGGGCGCGCTCGATCCAACGAAACACGCAATTCTCTGTGCCAATCTCCTGGGCGGCTGCGACGGCACCACCGGGCCGACCAACAGCGCCCCCGATGCGCTGCCGCCCATCACCACGCGCGACCAGGCTGCGGTGCTCGCCCGACTGCTCGACGCGCTGGGTGTGCGCACGCCGTTGCTCGTGTGCGGTGGGTCGCTGGGTGGCATGGTGACGCTCGAATTCGCCGCCAGTTTCCCCGAGCGTGTCCGCGGTGCCGTATGTCTCGCCGCGCCAGCGGTGCAGACGGCGCAGGGGCTCGCCTGGAACACCATCATGCGCCGCGCCATCGCCCTCGGCGGTGAACGCGACGGTCTCGCGCTGGCCCGCATGGTGGGCATGCTCAGCTACCGCACGCCCGAGGGGCTCGAACGCCGCTTCGGTCGCTCGCAACAGGCAAGCGGCGTCTTCCAGGTCAATTCATGGCTCGACGCCCACGGCGAGAAACTCCTGCAGCGTTTCGACGCGACGAGTTACGGTGCCCTCATCGATGCCATGGACATGCACGATGTGGGTCGTGGGCGCGGCGGAGTGAGCGCCGCGCTGTCCCAGGTCGCGGACCGGCTCGTGGGTGTGGGGATTCCCGGTGATCTGCTGTACCCCGATCACGCGGTGCGCGCATGGGCCGCTACCGCCGGGGCCACGTACGTCGAACTCCCGTCGCCGCATGGGCACGACGCGTTTCTGTTGGAAGTCGACCGGGTGGCGCGGATCATCGGCGACGCCGTGCGCGCGGCCGAACAGCGCGAGCGCCGTCCGGTGCATCACCCTCGCGCCGCCATCACCACGACGACCAACGCGACACGGGCCACGCGCTACTTTACGACGCGCACCACGACGCCCCGCATCACCGCGTCGCGCATTGCATCCGCGGTGAAGCCGCTGCGCATCGCGCTCGCGGGGTGCGGTCACGTGGGCGGAAGCCTGCTCGACCTGTTTGGTGAACGGGCCGCCGCCAGCCCCGAAGCGCACCCCATCCGCGTCGAGCGGGTGCTGGTGCGCGATCCTGCCCGCGCCCGTCCTTCACTCGCGCAGGCCATCGCGCGCGGCATTGCGCCATCGGATGCCGTGATCACCGACCCCACCGAGCTGCTCGACGACGACATCGATGTCCTCGTGGAGGCCATCGGCGGCACGACCACCGCGCGGACGTTGGTGGAAACGGCGCTGCGGCGTGGCATTCGCGTGGTCACCGCCAACAAGGCGCTGCTTGGCGAACGGGGGGCCGCGCTGCAGGGCCTCGCGCGCAACAGCGGTACACGTCTCGACTTCGAGGGCGCGGTGTGCGGGGCCATCCCCGTCGTGCGATGCGTACGGACGGGAGCCGCCGGCGTGGGGATCCGGAAGGTCAGCGGCATCCTCAACGGCACCAGCAACTACGTGCTCGAGCGGGTGGCCGAAGGGCACTCACTCGCCGACGCGATTGCCACCGCCCAGCGACTCGGCTACGCCGAGGCCGATCCCACGCGCGACCTCAACGGGCAGGACGCCGAAGACAAGTTGCGCATTCTCGCGTGGCTCGCGTTCGGCATCGAGCCCGCGGCGCTGCAAGTTACCCGCCGCGGCATCGACGCCGAAACCGCCGCGTGGGCCGCCCGGGTTGCCGCCGAAGGCGATCGCGTGAAGCTCATCGCCTCCGTGGCCCGCGGCGGAAACGAATTCGTGGCGCGCATCCTGCCCACGCGCGTCACCGGCGACGATGCGTGGGCGCATGTGTCCGGTCCCTTCAATCGCGTGGTGATCGAAAGCGAGAGTGCCGGCGCCCTCGTGTTTCAGGGGCCAGGAGCCGGCGGCCTCGCCACCGCCGGTGCCGTACTGGCCGACGTGCTGGGGTGATCCCGCGGGGTGATTCCGCGGGGTAATCCGGTCGGGTATCCGTTGGTGGACGCCTTCGGCCGTTACCGCCCGATGCCACGCGCACGGAGCAACTGACGCACCGAGTCCGCCGGCAGCGGCCGTACCGTACCCGCGCGACTGCTTACCGGCGTCGCCATGAGCAGCGCGTTGTACAACGCTTCTTCGGTGGCTTCGGTCACCGCCTGAAACAGCGCGGACATGGCCTCGTTGCCCAGTTCGTCGTTGGTGGACACCGTCGCGTCGGGGTTGCGGCGTACGCGCAGATTGGTGGAGAAGGCGAGCACGTAATCGCCGGAACCGTTGGAGGCGCTCGATCCGGTGCGGGCGAGTCCCATGATGGCCCGCGCGCCCATGCGCTCGAGATTGCGCGCCAGCACCGGCGCGTCCGTGGCGATCACGATCATGCAGGAGCCGTCGCCCCGTTCGGCCCCTGCGTCTCCCGGCCCGGACGGGCGACCGGGCGCGACATCGCGCTGAAACGCGAAGCGCCCGAGCAGCTGGCCGATGGGCACGCCGGCCATCTGCAGCACGCCACCGTAATTACCCTGCACCAGCACCCCCACGGTGTACCCGCCGAGCGACGCCGGGAGCACGCGGGACGCGGTGCCGATGCCGCCCTTCCAGCCGAACATGACCGTGCCGTGCCCGGCGCCCACGCTCCCCTCGGCGACCGGCCCCGGGGCC
>DCZC01000075.1:35522-39866 GCA_002331565.1 Gemmatimonas sp. UBA2094 | reverse complement strand
GCGCCGTGCTCGATGCCGCCCGCGATGCCGGTGTGGAAGTGGAACTCATCGTGCCGGCGCAGGCGGCGCTGGCGCGCCGTTCGTCTCGTGGAGCGAATGCCGCCGGCGCGCTGCTCGTGAGCTACGGTGACAGCGTCGAACTGCTGGCCACGGCCGGTGGGAGCCTCACCGACGTGCGCCGCTTCAGGGCGAACGGCGATGAGCAGGCCATCGCCGACGCGGTACCTGCCGGCAGCACGCCGGTGCGCCTCGCCGATCCGCTCGAGGCAGCGGCGGAGATGGTGGCACACGCGGATGGCCCGGACGCCATGGCATTCGTCGATCCGCAGTCTGGTACGACAAGCGCTCCGGCGGCCGACCGGCGCAGTTGGTGGATGCTCGGCACGGCGGCGATGCTCGCCGTTGGCACCGTCGCGATGCAGGAGCTCGACGTTCACCGCGAACTGCGCGCAGTCCGTGAGGAGCGTGCAGCGCTTGCGCCGCGGCTGCAGCCGGGCTTGTCCTCGGCGGGCGGTGTGCGCGAGGAAGTGAATGCGGCACTCGCGTCACCGCGCTGGTCCCGCATCGTCGCCGCCATCGGCGAGGCCCTCCCCGCCGACGCGTACGTCACGCACCTTCGCGCTGCCGCCGACACGGTGATCATCGAGGGGAGTGCCGTGCGCGCCACGGCCGCCTTCGACGCGCTGGCGTCGGCATCGTGGGTCGGCGCCATCGTCGCCTCGGCGCCCATCCGCCGCGAGGTGGCAGACGACGGGTCGGTCTCTGAGAAGTTCACGTTCACGATCACCATGGCGGCACGGTGATGGCCTTCACGTTGAGCGCACGGGACAAGCGGGCCCTGCAGCGCGGTGCCTTGGTAGTGCTGGTGGCGCTCGCCTACGTCGTCGGCATAAGGCCGTCGCGTGCGCGCCGGGCGCTGCTTCATGAGCAACTCGGGGCCGAACGGGCTGTACTCGTTCGCGAACGCGCCGCAGCCGCCCGGACCGCCGGTGCGGGAGCGCCGCCGTCCGACACCGTGGCGGCACGCCTGTTTGCCGGCGCCGATCCGGTGATCGCGTCGGCCTCGCTCGCCGAATACCTCGCCGGTGAGGCCGAGCAGCACGATGTGTGGGTGCAGCAATCGACCACCAGAGCACCTGGCACGACCTCCGATGCGGCGACGCCACTCGAAGTGACCCTGCGGGCCGAAGGAGACCTGAGCGGGTTGCTGCGATTGCTGAATGCGCTCGAGCATGGGCCCATGCTCGCGCAGGTTGTGGCACTCGACGTGCGCCCCGCTGGTGATGACGGCACCGGCACCGCCCCACTCGCCATCACGGCCACTGTGCGCAGCGTTGCCACGCGCGCCGGAGCATCCCGATGAGTGCCCGACCGGTCTCCGCGTTGCCGCGACTCGCGCAGGTGGCGATCGGCGTGGCGGGCGCCGTCTTCCTGTGGACGGCGGCCGAAGCGGTACGAGTCACGCGAGCGGACGACCAGAGACAGAACGCCACCGGCACGCCATCGTCGGCACCGGTGGGCCTGCGCGCGCCACTCGACGAATCGGCCATCGCGGGCGCCGTGGCGCACGATCTGTTCTCTCCGCAGCGCGCGGCGCCGGTGCGCCGCTACACGCTGAACGAAGCCGAACTCTCAGTCGCGGCGGCAGCCGCCGGCGACACGCAGCCGGTGGAAGCGCCACTGCTTCCCACCGTGCAGGGAACCGCCGTGAACGCCGCCGGCGAAGGCTTCGCCATGTGCGCGATGGCTGGGGGACCGGTCGTAGTGGTGCGCCCCGGTGATGTCATCGGCGACTTCACCGTCGTCAGTATCGAACGTACGCGGGTCGTGTTTCGCGACGCCCTTGGCCGTCGCCATGCGGTTGCAGCGGTTGGCTCCCCCTCCGGAGATGAATCATGATGGGCCATTCGGTTGTCGTGTCTTCACTCCGGAACGCGCTCTGCGTCGGGGTATTGGTGTTGAGTGGCGCACTGGTGGCGCCGCTGACGGCCCAGCGGCCAGCGCCCCGCGACTCGACACCGCTCCGTCGCACGCCCGACGGGCTGGTGCTCGACTTCGTACAGCAGGACGTGGCCGTGGTACTTCGGGCCATTGCCGAAGCAGGTGGCTTGAGCGTATCCCTGTCCAACATGCCCGACGCGCGGGTCACACTGCGGTTGCAAGCGCCGCTCACGCGCGACGCGGCGCTCGAAGCGCTACGAGCCGTCGCCGTTGGCCACGAGATCGACGTGCAGGTCGGGCCAGCGGTGATCGGGCTCGTGGGTCCCGCGCGGGTATCGCCGGGTGCGCGCAGCAGCGAACGCACGCTCAATCTCTACACGTTGCGGCTCAAGCACACGACGGCCGCGGCGATCGCGCCCATGCTCATGAACGTGCTCACCGGCACGGGCAGCATCGGCGGGGTGTCCCGTGGCGGGGCGTCGCCCATCGGCCGCATTCAGGGAGTGCAGCGCGGTGGCGTAACACCTGCAGCGCCGGCCGACGCCACGGCCACCGGCGGCGCGGCTGGTGCGGCGGGCACTGAGCCGGTGGCGATTCGGGATGCGATGGGCGCTATTCTGGGGCAGCAGGTGTCCACCATCGCCAGCGGCGCCTCGTTCTCCGACATCCGCATCGTGCCCGATGATGCCACGAACTCGCTCATCGTGCGCGCGACCGCCGAAGACTTCGCGGCCGTGCAGCAGTTGGTGCAGACGCTCGATCTGCGTCCGTTGCAGGTGCTCATCGAGGTCACCATCGCGCAGGTGGAACGCAGTGGCGACCTCACGCTGGGCATGTCGGGCACGGCGGTCAAGCGCGGCGGGACCACGGCCCGCGACACGGTGGGTCGCCTGCCGGGTGTCGGTACGTCGCGCGACTTCGTGGCGCTGCTCACGGGCGGACGTGGCACCGTCGACTTCAATCTCGCCATCAACGCCCTGCAGACCCGCGGCAACGTACGCCTGCTCGCGCTGCCGGTGCTCATTGCCCAGAACAACAAGGAAGCGGTGCTCAACGTGGGATCGAGCGTGCCGTTCGTGCAGGTGTCGCAGCAGGGGGGCTTCGATCCGCGGGCGCTCGTGCAGACGGTGCAGTACCTGCCTGTCGGCAAGCAACTCACGATCACGCCCACCATCAACGCCGACGGGTACGTGAACATGGACGTCGTGCAGACCAACGACGACGTCACCAGCAACCTGCTCTTCAACGCGCCCATCATCAATCAGCGCCAGGCACAGACGTCGGTGTTCGTGCGCAACGGCCAGACCACGGTGATCGGCGGGCTGACCGACAACACCGAGGACGTGTCCACGTCGGGCATTCCGTTCCTCAGCCGACTCCCGTTCGTCGGCGGCCTGTTCGGCAACACCAAGCGCAGTACGCGCACCACCGAGCTGTTCCTGTTTCTCACGCCGCACATCGTCTCGAGCGACGAGGACATCGACCGCTTGCGTGAGCAGGTGCGCACGGGAGCGCCGCTGCTGAGGAACGTGCCCATCGAGGGCCGCCTCGGCCCGAAGCCGGATACGACCACGGCACGCCGCGATTCCGTGCGGTCACCGGGCACATGACGTCACCGGCACCCGATTTCGGCACCGTACGCCGGCTCAGCGATGCGCTGGCGGCGGAATGGCTGGAACACCACGGCGTGCTGCCGGTGCGGCTCGAGCAGGGCACGTTGCTCGTGGCCACGTGGCTCGAGGCACCGTCACCGCTCGCCCTCGACGAACTGCGCATCGCGCTGGGGGCGCCGGTCACGCTCGTACGCGATACCGAGGCGGCGCTTCGCACCGTCATCCGTCGCGTGTACGCGCGTGATTCGAGTACGGCCGAAGGCCTGATCGCGGGGCTCGCCGAAAACGACAGCGGCCTGCTGCCGGGCGAACTGCCGCTCGACGACCTCGTGCACCTCGCCAACGAGGCGCCCGTGGTGCGGCTGGTGAATCTGCTCATTCTCGAAGCGCTCGAGGCGCGCGCCTCCGACGTGCATCTCGAGGCGTTCACCGATGGGTTGCGCGTCCGCTATCGCATCGACGGCGTGCTGCAGCCCGCGCCGTCTCCGCCGGCGCATCTCACGGCGGCGATCATCAGCCGGCTCAAGATCATGGCCGATCTCGACATCGCCGAGCGTCGGCTGCCGCAGGATGGCCGCATCCGTCTGCGGCTGCAGGATCGCGCGGTCGACGTGCGTGTGGCCACGGCGCCCACGCTGCACGGCGAGAGCGTGGTGCTCCGTCTGCTCGACCGCGAACGGGGGCGGCGGTCGCTCACCGACATGGGCATGGGCGCGCAGGTGCTGGCGCAGTTCACCGAGGTGATCGGGCGCAGCCACGGCATCGTGCTCGTCACCGGCCCCACCGGCTC
>DCZC01000075.1:7176-35343 GCA_002331565.1 Gemmatimonas sp. UBA2094 | reverse complement strand
CCCACCGGCTCGGGCAAGACCACCACGCTGTATGGCGCCATCGAACAGCTGCGCTCCGGCCGCGAAAAGATTCTCACCGTGGAAGACCCGGTGGAATACGAGCTCGCGGGCGTGCCGCAGGTGCCGGTGAACGAGAAGGCGGGCGTGACGTTCGCGTCGGCGCTGCGGGCGCTGCTCCGTCAGGATCCCGACATTCTGCTCGTCGGTGAGATCCGCGACGAGGAGACCGCCCAGGTGGCCACGCAGGCGGCGCTCACCGGTCACCTCGTGCTCAGCACGCTGCACACCAACGATGCGGCGAGCGCAGTGACGCGCCTGCTCGACCTGGGGGTGGCGCCGTATCTCGTGAGCAGCACGGTGGAGGCAGTGCTCGCGCAGCGCCTCGTGCGCGTACTGTGCACGGCCTGCCGCGAGGAAACGCGGCCCGATGCGCGCACGCTGCAACGCGTCGGAGCACTCGACGTGCCGCTCGGCACCGTGTGGCGTGCCGTGGGGTGCCCCAAATGCCGCGAGACCGGCTACCGCGGCCGTCAGGGGATCTTCGAACTGCTCGTGATGAGTGAGGCCCTGCGCGAACTCACCCATGCGCGAGCCACCGGCGAGCGACTGCGCGCCTGCGCGATGCAGGAGGGGATGCAGCCGTTGCGTGCAGACGGACTGCGCCTCGTGCGCGAAGGTGTCACGACGCTCGACGAGATCCTGCGCGTTACCGCAAGCTGAGCACGTGGTCCTCGAGGAAGCGCGCAATGCGTGACGGCAACGTCGCGTGAAACGCCTCGCGGTCGAATCCCGGCGGATCGACCGAGGGCGGAAAGTCGGGGCGGCGCATTCCCGCGGGGAACGGCGTGATGAAGGCGAAGTGGCCCGCGCCCGGCACCACGTCGAGCGTCAACGGCACCGCAGGCGGCAGCGCGGCCAGGACCTCCCGCACCTGCCCGGCCGGCGTCACCGGATCGTGCTCTCCCACCATCACGAGCAGCGGGATGCGCACACCATCGAGCGCGCCCGGGGCGCCGAACCACCCGACGGCCGGCGCCAGCAGCACGGCGGCACTGATGCGATCATCCGCACGGGTGTCGAGCGGCACACGCGTCATGGACCACGGTTGCCCGCCGCCCATCGCGAGGGCGGCGAATCCGCCCATCGAATGACCGACCACCCCGATTCGCCCGGCCTCGATGTGCGCCCCCCATGTCTCGTGCGCCAGCAGGGCGTCGATGGTATGGGTGAGGTGTCGCGGACGATCGCGCGCGGCTTCGTCGGTGTTCACCCGCGAGCGGTCGTTGCGGTTGTCGTACGGATGTTCGGGGCACACCACGATCCAGCCACGTTCGGCGAGGTGCGACGCGATGGACCGGTACAGCAGGTGCGAGCCCCCGCCGCCATGCGAAATCAGACACGAGGGATGACGCCCCGGCGCCACGGCCGCATCACGGGTGGCGGCGAACGTGTACGGGCCGACTGTCGTCGTGCCTGTGGCGACCGGGGAAGGATAGAAGACGACGGCCGGGAACGACGGCAGCGTGTCCGAAGCGGGCACCTGCCAGAGCGCGAGGCCGGCGCCGGAGGTCGACATGACCGGGGTGTCGTGCGATATCGTCATCGATGGGTACATGAAGTCGAGCCGCGAACTGGCGCTGCCAAGGGCGGTGCTGCATGGTGAAGCTAACCCGTACGTCTTCGACCTCCAGCACCGCGCACCCGCCGCCAGCATGCCGCTAACCCTGCACCGTCCCGCCATGTGCACGACGCTGTTGTTCCTCGCGTCGCTGGCGCCGCTGCCGCCGAGCCGGCCGAAACCATCGGTCGCGTTCCGTGCGGTGCAACCGGAAGTGTTCGCGACCCCCAACTCACTCGTGAATGCGGCGGCCGACATCGATGGTGACGCCGATCTCGATCTGTTCGTGGGATTCAATGGCACGCCGAACCGGCTGTATCGCAACGACCGTGGCACGTTCACCGATGTGGCAGCGACGGCCGGTGTGGCGGATGCGCGCGCCACCCGCGCCGCCGCCTTCGGCGACTTCGATGGGGACGGCGACGCCGATCTGCTCGTGGGCTTCGCTCCCGGTGGCGGGCCGGTCATCAAGCTGTATCGCAACGACCTGGGCGTCTTCTCCGACGCGACGGCGGCGGCGAAGCTCGCCGTGGACAACGGCGCCGTGCGCCAGCCGGTGTGGGTGGACTACGATGCCGACGGTGATGTCGATCTCTTCGTCGCCTTTCGCGACCGCGCCAATGCGCTCTTCCGGAACGACGCCGGTCTCTTCACCGACATTGCCCCTGCGATCGGCCTGGCCGACACGCGGCGCAGCGTGGGGGCCGTGTGGGCCGACCTCGATGCCGACGGCGATCTCGATATCGTGGTGGGCAACATGGACGGCGACGCGAACGGCGTGTTCCGCAACGACAGCGGACGATTCACCGATGTGGCCGAGGAGTGGGGACTCGCGTGGGGCGGCCGTGCGGCGCGTGACGCCGCGAACGGCACGGTGCGTCCGTGTGTCGCCGACGTGAATGCGGATGGCCGGCTCGATCTCGTCACGGCCAACTACGGGACGCCTGGCCTCTTTCTCAATACCACGAGCGGCTGGCGCGACGCCGGTGCCGAATGGGGCGTGGCGGTTGACGGCCGCTACGACACCTGCGTGCTCGGCGATGTGAACCACGACGGGCGCCTCGATCTCTATCTCGACGGTACGGTCACGCAGGGAAAGAACTGGCCGGACTACTTCTACCTGCAGACGGGCGGCCGCTTCACCGATGCCATACCGCCCGAGGTCGCAGCGATCACCGCCGACCACGGCGCCCTGCTGCACGATTTCGACGGCGACGGGGCTCTTGATCTCGCACTCACGGGCCAGGGGTCGCACGCGATGCTGCTGAACACGATCGGGCGGGACACCGCGCGTCGCGCCATGCGCGTGCAGGTCCTCGACCGTCGGGGGCGCGCCACCACCGCGGGCGCTGAAGTGCGCGTGTTCCGTGCAGGAACACGCCAGCTGCTCGGCATGGGCCTCGTCGACGCGGGATCAGGTTACGACTCGCAGTCGGTCGCGCCCGTGCACGTCGGACTCGCGTCGGCCGAGCGGGTGGATATCGAAGTCACGTGGCCGGCCAACGGCACACGACAGGTCACGATGCGCCGCGCCGTGCAGGTGGATGGCCGGCGCCTCATCACCATTCGGGCGAAGTAGCAGGCGGCCTCGTCACCAATCCGTCGGACGGTAATCCTTCAGGAACTGTCCCCACACATGAGTGCCGGTCGCAATCCCGTCGATGATGGGATCGACGATGCGGGCCGCGCCGTCCACGATATCCAGCGGCGGATGAAAGCGGTGGCGTTCCTGCTTGCGTTCGGCGAGCGCCACCACGTCCTCGTCGGTCACCCAGCCGGTATCCACACTGTTCATGTGAATGCCGCTCTGCTGATAATCCGCAGCCGACGTGCGCGTCATCATGTTGAGCGCCGCCTTGGCCATGTTCGTGTGCGGATGGCGGGTGGTCTTGTTGTGACGGTAGAACTGCCCCTCCATCGCCGACACGTTCACGATGTGCTTGTCGCGCGTCTCGGTGCGCAGCATCAGCGGCTTGAGCCGCGCGTTGAGCAGGAATGGCGCCACGGCATTCACGAGCTGCACTTCCAGTAGTTCGATACTGGGTACTTCGTCGAGCAGCAGCCGCCACGAGTTGCGGTCGCGCAGATCCACCTGCTGCAGATCCTGGTCGTAGCGTCCCGCCGGAAAGAGCGGTTGCGACGGGTCGTGATCTTCCGGGAGCAGCGGCACCTGCGAGAGCGCCGCCGCGTGCGTGAGCCCCAGCGAATCGAGCGCCAGCGCGTCGGGACTCGTGATGGCAGCCGACGTCGCCGCTGGCAGCCGGGACTGGCCGGACGAGGCGCGCAGATCTTCGTAGCGTTCGACGAGGCGGCGCGCCGCGGGCGGGAGCGCGTTCGCCGCCGCCAGCTCGCCCGCCATCATGTGCGCATAGAACGCTGGGGGCCGGCGCACCGTCTGGCAGGCGTTGTTCACGATGAAGTCGAGCTGAGACTCCGACTCGAGCAGCTGCGCACAGAACGTTTCCACGCTCGGCGTGTGCCGCAGGTCGAGCCCGAAAATCACCAATCGCTCGCGCCACGCCTCGAAATCCGGCTCCATGGCGTATCGCATGGCCGAGTCGCGCGGGAAGCGGGTGGTGACCAGCAGCTTCGCCCCACACCGGAGCAGTTTGAGCCCCGCCTGATAGCCGATCTTCACCCGTCCCCCGGTGAGGAGGGCCGTGCGGCCTGTCAGATCCACCAGTTCGGTGCGCTTGCGGTAGTTGAAATCGGCGCACGCCCCGCACATCTGGTCGTAGAAGTGATGCACCGCCGTGAACTTCTGCTTGCAGATGTAGCAATGCTGGGGCGCGATCGTCTCCTCGGGCCCGTCCTCAGACGCCACCGAGGAGGTACCGGCCTCCACCTCGCCCTGCAGATACACGTTCGGCGTGGTGAAGACCGGCTTGCGACGCAACGTGCGGATGCCCGTCGCCTCGAGCCGTTCGTCGGCGCGCTGTGCCGCGGCCAGCTTCCGCTCCCGGGCCGTCGCCTTGACCATGCTGCGGCGGGCCCGTGGATCGGGATGGAACACGTCGGCCACCGCCGCATCGAACCGGCGGCGTTCATCCGGCGTCAGCAGCATCAACAGGCTGCGATCCACGACGAGGCGTTCGAACAGCCGAGTGGCCGCCCGCAGTTCGTCCTGCATCTGCGCTGCCGCCTCAGGGCTGAGGGGAGCCGGTGCTTCGCTCATGTCTTCACCATCCCCCAAGGATAGCGGGTCCCGGCGGCGCCGGCCGTCCCGGATGGCGGGCTCCGAACGTCCGGGGCCCCCTGCCCGTTTGATTACGGACGCGTTCAGCCGCAATGTTGAGCGTGGCCGGCCGGGCACATGCGTGCCGCACCACCGCCGGACCGCCCCCTCTTCCACCCCTCCGTCACCGGCGGGACCCTCGCGTCCCGCCCCGGGAGCATTTCGTGAAAGTCGTTCGCTCATTGTTGAGCCTGGCCTTGCTTGGCGCCGGCTCACTCGGGGCCCAGCAGTCGAGTCGCACCGAGCCGGTTGCCGGCTTGCGTGCCAACGGCACCGGGTTCCACGCCCTCGTCGGCGCCCGGGTCGTCACCGCCCCCGGCCAGGTGCTCGACAACGCTACCATCGTCGTCCGCAACGGCGTCATCACGGCCGTCGCTGCGGGCGCCCCGGCCCCGGCCGGCGCTCGAGTGTGGGACCTCAAGGGTCTGACCGTGTACCCCGGGTTCGTCGACGCCCATGCCGACCTCGGCGGCGATGCGCCGCAGCAGGGTGGCGACGTGGGCCCCACGCACTGGAATCCCCAGGTGCGCGCCTGGTTCAGCACCACCGCCAACGCGAAGGAAGACTCCACCCGCCGTCAGGCCCTCCGGTCGCTCGGCTTCGGTGCCGCGCTCGCGGTGCCACGGCAGGGGATTTTCCGCGGCAGCGCCTCGGTGGTACAGCTGGGTGACGTGGGCGTGCGTGAGCGGGTCATCCGCCCCGACCTCGCGCAGACCATCGGGTTCACGCGGTCGTTCGCCCTTGGCGGGATGTACCCCAACTCCACGATGGGCACCGTCGCGCTCATGAAGCAGACGTTCCTCGATGCGGAGTGGTACATCCGCGCGTGGGGCGCCTACGAAACGAGCGGCCGCTCCATCCTGCCGCCCGAGACGAGCGAGGCCCTCGCGGCCCTGGGCAAGGCCGTGAAGGGTGCGCAGCCGGTGCTCTTCCAGACGGAAAGCGAGGAGGAGTATCTCCGCGCCTACAAGCTGGCGGGCGAATACAAGCTCACGCCGTGGTTCCGCGGCAACGGGCAGGAATACCGCCTCGTCGACGTGCTCAAGACGCGCACGCAACCGCTCATCGTGCCGCTGTCGTTCCCCGACGCGCCGAACGTGAGCAACCCGGAAGCGGCCAGCAACGTGTCGCTCGCCGATCTGCGTCACTGGTATCTCGCGCCCACCAATCCGGCGCAACTCGCCGCCAACAACATTCCGTTCGCCATCACGGCCGACGGGCTGTCGTCGCTCAATCAGTTCCTCCCCAACCTGCGCGTCGCCGTGGCCCGCGGTCTCGCGCCGGACAAGGCGCTTGCCGCACTCACCACGGTGCCGGCCGGCATTCTCGGCATCGACAAGACGCACGGCACGATTGCCGTGGGCAAGGCCGCCAACCTCGTCGTGGCCGAGGGTGACCTGTTCACCGAAGAGGCCACCATCCGCGACGTGTGGGTGCAGGGTGCGCGCTACGGAGTGACCCGTCCGCCGCAGGTGGATCCGCGCGGCACCTGGACGATCGCATCGGAAGACGCCGGCACGTTCAAGAGCGCCACCCTGCGTCTCGAAGGCCCGCTGAATCGCATCCGCGGCACGGTGGAGATGCCGGGCCGCCGTCCGGTGAACCTCACCGGCGTGCGCATCATCGCCGAGACCGGCCGCCTCGAGGCGACCTTCAACGGCGAGCAGCTCGGACTCGAAGGGTCGGTGCTGCTCTCCGGCTCGGTGCAGGACAACACCTTCTTCGGGTGGATGTCGCTACCCAACGGCACCGACGCCAACTACAAGGGTACGCGGACCGAACCGTTCCAGGGCCCCGCGCGCGGCGCCGTGGCGGTGAAGGTGCCGAAGCTCGACCTGCCGTTCATCCGTCCGGCCATGGAGTTCGGCCGCTCCTCGCAGCCCGCACAGCCCGCGGTGCTCGTGGTACGCAATGCGACTGTGTGGACGCAGGGCCCGCAGGGCAAGCTCGAGAACGCCGACCTCCTCGTGCAGGCTGGCAAGGTCGTGAAGGTGGGGCAGAAGCTCGACGCGCCGAAGGGGGCGGTGGAAATCGACGCCACCGGCAAGCACGTCACGCCGGGGCTCATCGATCCGCACACGCACGGCGGCGTGAGCTCGATCAACGAGAGCGGGTTCGCCATCGTCCCGGAAGTGCAGATGGGTGACGTGATCACCCACAACAACATCTGGTTCTACCGCCAGCTGGCGGGTGGGCTCACGACCACGATGATCAAGCACGGCTCCGCCAACCCCATCGGCGGCGAGAACGTGTTCGTGAAGATCCGCTGGGGCTCGCTCCCCGACGAGTACAAGATCCAGGGCGCGCCGCGTACGGTGAAGTTCGCGCTGGGCGAAAACCCCAAGCGTTCGCCGAACCGCTACCCGAACACGCGCATGGGCGTGCAGGAGATCATCCGCGACCACTTCCTGGCCGCGCGTGACTACGAGAAGGAGTGGAAGACCTGGGAGAAGACGAAGACCGGCATTCCGCCGCGCAAGGATCTGCGCATGGAAGCGCTGCTCGACATCCTCAACCGGAAGCTGCTCGTTTCGTCGCACGGCTATCGCGCCGACGAGTTCCTCGCGCTCGTGCGCCTCACCGAGGAATTCGGGTTCAAGGTGCAGACGCTGCAGCACGGCGTGGAAGCGTACAAGATCGCCGACGAGCTCAAGAAGTCCGGCGTGGCCGCCGTGGTGTGGAGCGACTGGGGCGCCTTCAAGATGGAAGCGTACGACGCCACCAGCTACAATGCGCGTCTGCTCATGGAGGCCGGCGTAGTGACGTCGCTGCACTCGGACGACAACGAGATCTCCACGCGCATGAACTGGGAAGCGGGCAAGCTGCTGCGCAGCGGCGTGAACGAGATCGACGCCATGAACACGGTCACGATCAACGCGGCCAAGGCTATCGCGATCGACAGCCGCATCGGGTCGCTCGAAGCGGGCAAGGATGCCGACTTCGTGATCTGGAACGGCAATCCGCTGTCGCAGTTCACCAAGGCTGAACAGACCTGGGTGGATGGCCGCAAGTACTTCTCGCTCGACGAGGACAAGCTCTCGCGCGAGGAAATCGCCAAGCAGCGCGCACAACTCATTCAGGCGATCATCGCCGCCGGGCCGGCCGACGCGGCACCCGCCGGTGCACCGGCGCGTGGCCGCCCGGGGAGCAACTGAGCATGGCCATCTTCACGACCAACCTGGTGCACAGCATGCGCAACGCATTGCACACGAAGCTCCACATGGCCGCGCGTGTGGCCGCCCTTTCTTCGTCGCTGGCGATCGCCGGCGTGGGCGCGGGTACGCTCACCGCGTCCGATGCGTCGGCGCAGGTGCTGATTCCCACCGCGCCGCAGTCGCAGCCGCTCGTGCTCAAGGGCGCCACGATTCACACCGTCACGAAGGGCACCATCACCAACGGCACCATCGTCATGGATCGCGGCAAGATCCTCGCGATCGGCGGCCCGGAGGTCGCCACGCCGCGTGGCGCGAAGGTGGTGGACTATACCGGCAAGCACATCTACCCGGGACTCATTGATGCGTACAGCACGGTGGGCATTTCGGAGATCGGCGCCGTAGATGTTTCGAACGACGTCAACGAACTCGGCGACTTCAATCCGAACGTGCGTCCGGATGTCGCGGTGAATGCCGAGAGCCGCCACATCGGAACCACCCGTTCGGCCGGCGTACTCGTGTCCTTCGCCACACCGGGCGGCGGGCTCATCTCGGGGCTGTCATCGGCCATCTCGCTCGAGGGCTGGACGTGGGAGGAGATGAGCATGAAGGGCGCCGCTGCGCTCAACGTGAACTGGCCCGACCCCAACGGGCGTCCGCGGCGCGGCGGTGGTGGACCGCCACCGGGCTTCGGCGGCCGTCCGCAGCCAGCGCCCAAGACGTACGCCGAGCAGGTGGAGGAGATCCGCAACTTCTTCGGCGAGGCGCGGGCCTATCGTGATGCCGTCAAGTCGGGGCAGCCGGTGCGTACCGACACCCGGTACGCCGCCATGATTCCGGCGCTCAACGGCGACATACCCGTGGTGGTGGCGGCGGAGACCATGTCGCAGATCAACGACGCGATCACGTGGGCGAAGCAGGAAGGGGTCAAGCTCGTGATCCGTGGTGGCCGCGATGCCTTGCAGGTCGCCTCCCGCCTCAAGGGCGAGAGCGTGCCGGTGATTCTCACGTCCACCATGTCGGCGCCGCCGCGCAGCGACGACGGCTATGACGAGGCGTACAGCACCCCGGCGGCCCTGTACAAGGCCGGGGTGAAGTTCGCCATCGCCGGCGAAGGCAACGCACTGTACAGCTACCGCCTGCCGTGGGATGCCGGTGTGGCCGTCGCGTTCGGGCTGCCGGAGGAGGAGGCCCTCAAGGCGGTGACCATCAACGCCGCCGAGTTCATGGGCGTGGCCGACAAGGTGGGATCGCTGGAGGTGGGGAAGGAAGCCACGCTCATCATTACCACCGGCACGCCGCTGGATATGACGTCGAACGTCATCCAGTCGTACATCCAGGGTCGCGAGATCGACATGAACGACATCCAGAAGCAGTTCTTCAAGAAGTATCTGGAGAAGATCAACCAGCAGAAGAAGAAGATCGCGAGTTGAGTCGTTCAACGCTGCAGATGACGGGAACGGGGCCGGTGAGCATGCTCACCGGCCCCGTCGTCGGTTCGCAACGGTGGCATGATCTGCTTTTCCTGCATTGGCGCATGGCGGCGTCGACGGTTCAATCGAAGTTGCCACCCGGTCTGTTCGTGGACACATTCGACGGTGACGCGTGGGTGGGCATCGTGCCGTTCGCGATGGCCCGCGTTCGCCCGCGGTGGCTTCCCCCACTCCCCGGGTTGTCGTGGTTCCTCGAGCTCAACGTGCGCACCTACGTGCGCGACGCCGAGGGAGTGCCGGGCGTGTGGTTCCATTCGCTCGACTGCAATCAGCCGATCGCCGTGGAGATTGCGCGGCGTCTGTTTCATCTGCCCTACATGCACGCCCGCATGCAGGCCCGGCGAACGGCCGACACCTTGACCTACCGGAGCCAGCGGCGTGCAGCCCCCGACGCAGCGTGGGAGTACGCGTGGCGGACCCACGGTCCCGGGCAGCCGGCCACCAACGGGACGCTCGAACACTTCCTCGTGGAGCGGTACGCGCTGTACTGCGCTGACGTCCGCCAGCGGCTGTATCGCGGGTACGTAGCGCACGCGCCGTACCGCATCCACGTGCCCACGGTCGATCGCTACGATACCGGCCCCGCGGTGCTGGCGGGATACGAGCTGCCCGGCGCTCCCGCCTCGGTGCTGGCCGCCGAGCCCGTGCACGTGGCGATCCATTCCTTGCGACGGATCTCCCCGCAGCGGTACTGGAACGACGGGCGGTCAGGCGACGCCTATCGCAACCGGAACAGGTAACTCACCTTCGCGAAGAACACGTCGGCCGAGCGCCGCAGCGTACGGTAGCCAGTCGGCTCGTCGGCGCGCAGCTGATCGCCGTATCCCACGTAGAACACCGTGCCGGGTGACGGCAGATAGGAGAACAGCACGTCGAGCCGCGCTCGCGTTCGCCGGAATGCATTGGCGCGCCGGAGCGAGCCGTCGGACTGTCGCAGGTACACGGGCAGTTCCGTACGGGAATCGTCGCGCAGCGAATCCTGCTGCACCACGGAGTGTTCGCCGATCACGCGCACGAATACCTGACGCGTGATCTGGTACTCGGCGCGCACGCGCGGGGTGTTGCGCGACAGTACGAGCGTACCATCAGTCTTGCGCCGGAACGTATCGTAGGACCACGTGCCGGAAACGCGCAGTTGTTCTGTCGGCCGCAGCGTGAGTGTCTGGTTGAAGATCACCACATTGGCCGAACTCCACTCGGGGAAGTTCTCGTCCTGCCCCCACACGTACACCGTCTGCGCACTGAACCGCTTGAACTCCGGCGTACCGACGCTCACCACCCCGTCGGAGTTGGGGAGCCGCTTCGTACCGGTGTACGGTAGCGTATCCACTCGACCGGATCCGGCGGGCCTGAGCAGCACGTAATTCGTGTACAGATCGCGGTCGTAGCCGAACTCTTCCCGCAACCATTGCGCGCCCACCTGCCACCCGCCGCGGAGACGCGTGTTGGTACGGAGGTGCAACTGGGCGTCCTGCGCCGCGCGACGGTTCACGAAGTCGGCGTATTGGTAGCGCCCCAGCACGTAGATCTCGGGGCTGAATACCTCGATGAGCGCGCCCGGGGCGCCGAAACGGTTCCATCGGTGCGTCGCCTGCAGGTTCACGATGCCCGGCCGGGCAATGAACCCGGTTTGTGCGTCGAAGTCGCGCGAAATCCCGCTCAGTGCATATCGCGCATAGAAGGTCTGCCCGTTGCGGACCCCGGCGATGTTCCAGAGTGGCGCCGTTCGTGTCGCGCCCGCGGTCCCGGTGTAACTCCGCGCCACCTGCGCCGTGGCGCTGTACACGCCCCGCACGAATCGGCCGTCCATCCCCACGACGCGATTCCACGAGCCGCTCTCGCTGCGGTCGGTGTACACCATCCCGATACGACTCTGCTTCCCGAGATCGCGCTGCATGCGGACGATGCCGAACACCGGATTGTCGCGCTGCGTGATCGATGCCTGGCGACTGTCCACGGCGCTCAGCACACCGATGTCGAAGCCCCGCTGTTTTCCGGCGAGCTTGGCCGCGAACACCGGCTGCGTGATGCGCCGCGTGTAGATCAGCTGATTGGGGACGGAAAACTGCTCCTGGCTCTCCAGAAAGAACGGACGTCGCTCGGCGAAGAACACGGCGACGCGGGGGTCGGGCGAGAATTGGGTCGCGTCGGCCTCCACCTGGGAGAAGTCGGGATTGGCGGTACCGGACAACGTGAGATTGCTGGTGATACCCCAGCGCGCACTACCGCCGAACTCCGGGGTTTGCGTGACATAGCGCCACGGCTCGGTGGCGGAGCGCTGACTGCCGAAGGCGCTCGAGGTGACGGTGGGAATGAGGTCCACCGTCACCCCGCGCTGCAAGTCACGCAGCCCGGTGAGCGTGCCCGACTGCGCAAGGAAACTGGCGCTCGCCCGCTTCGCGGCGGTCCACGTCTGTTCGTGGCCGGTGGACTGCACGGTGCGCACCACGTTGAGCTGCCACGTCTGGACGTCGAGGTTGCGGTAGCGCAGGCTCTTGAAGGGAATGGCGATCTCCACCTCGTAGCCGGTTGCGGTCAGCCGTCCCTTCGAGCGCCACACGTAGTCGGGGGCGAGGTCGGTGGCTTCGCGCGCCTTGGCTGTCGAGCTGGCGAATCCGAATCCCGAGGCGGCGCCGGTTTCCGTCAGCACGCCGTCGCTCTGGACACCGAACGGATTGACCGCGAACACCAGCGCCTGCCGGCTGTCGTTGTACGTGCCGAGGAACAGCTGGATGTTGTCGTCTTGCGTGATGCGATCACGATCGGCGAGCGTGGCGCGCACTGAGCCGGGCACCGCATACGCCCGCACCCCGACGTGCAGCGCCGTGGCGCTGTACCACACGAGGACTTCGGTACTGTCCTGCGCCGCCACCCCGTCGTTCGGAAAGAACTGCGAGAAGCCCGTGAGCACGGCGGCCGTGCTCCATTCGGCCTCGTCGAGGGTGCCGTCGACCACCGGCCCTCGCTCCGCGCGAGGGACGGCAACCGCCGTCGTGCCGGTTCGGCCGTGATACACCGGACCCGCCTCGGCAGGGCGAGCGGACACCGGCGGCGCTGTCAAGGCCGCAAGAACGAGCGGAAGGAGCAGAGAGAGCACAGGCGGCTGGCGGTGGGGAGCGGGAACGATCTTCGAAAAAGTTACGCGTCAATCCCGCGTATTGTTACCGGCGGCGGACCGGTCCCCGTACCACATGGCTGGGGGTAACGCCAAGCACGAGCTGGCTGCTGCGCACTACAATGGCGACGCCAATCTCGCCGCCCATTTCAAGGAATCTGACCGCTTGAACTTGCATGGAGTGCGGTGATCACCGCGATCGGTGCTCCTGTGTTGTCTCCCAATCCACGAACGACCCGTCGAAGTCCTTGAGCGTGGGGCCTTCGAACCACCACACGCGCGTCGCCACCTCACGCAGGAAGGCGCGGTCGTGACTCACGATCAGCACGGTTCCTTCGTACTCGCCCAGCGCATCTTCGAGCACTTCGATGTTCTCGACGTCGAGGTGATTCGTGGGCTCGTCGAGGACGAGCAGATTTGCGCCCGTGAGCGTCATGAGCGCCAGCGCCATGCGCGCGCGCTCGCCGCCGCTCAGCGTGCGGATGTCCCGGAACACCTCTTCCTGCGTGAAGCCGAACGCGCCCAGGTGATTCTGGACGGCCCCGCGGCTCCAGAGTGGCCGCTGCGCCTGAATGGCATCATACATCGACAGGTCGAGCGGCAGGTCACCCAGATCCTGCTTGAAGTACGCCGGCGTAATGGAGCTGCCGATACGCGCCGTTCCGGCCGCGGGCTCGCGGTCTCCCATGATGGTGGAGATGAAGCTCGACTTGCCGGCCCCGTTGGGCCCCACCAACGCCACGAAGTCGTTGCGACGCAGCACGGCGGTGAAGTCGTCCACCAGCACACGCCCGGGCACCTCCACCCGCAAATCCTTGATGTCGATGACCTGATCGCCACCCCGATCATTCACCTTGAACTCGAGTGACATGGCGGCCGGATCGCCCGGCGGAGGCGCCAGACGCGGCAGCCGCTCGAGGCGCTTGCGCTTGCCCTTGGCCTGGAACGAGTTCACCCCGGCAATGTTCCGCCGGATGTATTCCTCTTCCTTCTTCACGTACGCGCGCTGCTTCTCGATCTCGCGATCACGCGTGAGGCGACGCTCCGCGCGTTGCGGCACGAACGCGCTGTAGTTGCCCTTGTACCACTCGCTGCTTTTGGCTTCAATGTGCAGGATGTGCGTGCAGATACTGTCGAGAAACGCACGGTCGTGCGACACCACCAGTACGGTTTCACCCGCCTCCTTGAGCCACTCCTGCAACCAGTGGATCGTGTCGAGATCGAGGTGATTGGTGGGTTCGTCGAGCATGAGCAGGTCGGCCGGGGCGATGAGCTGCGCGGCGAGACCCACACGCCCGCGCTCACCACCCGACAACGTGGCGACGAGGCGCGACTTGGATTCCTCGGCGTCGAAACCGAGCCCCTGCAAGACCGCGTCGACGCGGGCGTGATACTCGTAGCCGCCCATGTCGGCGAAGCGCTCCTGATCGCGCCCGAACTTTTCCAGCACCTCGTCGGTGATCTTGTCGCCGAGTTCGCCGAGTTTCATCGCCTGCTCGGCGATGCTGTGCTCGAGCGCAATCACGTCACGCCATGCCGCCGCACCCGCCTGCCACACCGTAGTAGCGCCTTCGAAGGCCCGATGCTGGTCCAGCAGCGCGTGCCGCATGCCCGGCTTGCGCGCCACGGCGCCAACATTGGGCTGCCGGTCGCCGGTGATGACGCTGAAAATGGACGACTTGCCCGCACCGTTGCGGCCGATGATGCCCCAGCGTTCACCCTCGCCTACAGTGAAGGTGATGTCCTTGAGCAGTTCGGTGGCGCCGAACGAGATACCGATGTTGGAACAGGAAAGGAGCGTCACACGGATAGTGGCAGCAGGTGAAAGTTCACTCCTGAAAGCTACACCCCCCGGCGCCGTGGTCATCCCCCGCGCCCCCCAACGGTTGCCGTACCCTTTCCCGCGTGGCCCCACGCTCCGAAGAGGCCGCACGCAGCACGTGGCCCGCCGGTATGCCTTACCCCGATGGCTGCGTGTTCAGGTTGTACCGGATGATGCCCGCATGCACCGACTGCGGATCCCGCTCGGCGTCGTACACGTCGCCCACGGGCATGGGCAGTGCGCTCAGCACGTCCTCGAGTTGCGCGTGATCGGCGGATGACAGCGTCAGCCCCAGCGTCTGCACCGTGCGCATCGCGCTGGCCGAGGTACGGAACCCCACGATGACCGCTCCCACCGCCTGTTGATCGAGCACCCAGCGCTGCGCGACGTTGGCGATCCCGACACCGTGCCGGGCAGCGATGTCACCGAGTGCGTCGAGCACTCGCTGGAACGCGGCCCACCCACCGCAATCGTCGATCACGAGACGATACTTCACCAACGACCGATTCTCGTAATCGCCCGTGGGGTCGGCCGCCCCTCGCCACGCCTCGCCAAGGAAGCCGCCGGCCACGGACCCGTAACTGAGCAGATGCATGCCGCGCGACGCCGCCAGTGGCGCGAGTTGTGCGGCTGGCCGCCGGTCGAGCACCGAGTACTGCACCTGCGTGGCGACCAACGGGATCCCCGCATCGAGCAGTGCGCCGGTCACGGCCGCATTGGTGTTGGTCAGCGCCAGATGCCGGATTTTCCCTTCACGCTGGAGGTCGCGAAGCATCCCCGCGGCCTCCACCATGCCGGGCACCTCGTACCGCCACCAGTGGAACTGCACGAGGTCGAGCGCATCGGTGCGTAGACGCGACAGCGAGCGCTCGATGATGCGCGTGACGTAGGTGCGATCCACCTGCGCGAGCATGTCACGATCGGGGACGAACTTCGTGTGCACCTGTACCCGGCGTCCCTGCCGCGCGGCACGATACTCGCCGATAAGCGCCTCCACACCGGTGTAGATGTCGGCGCAGTCCAGGGTGTCGCAGCCATGATCGGCCAGCAGATCCCAGGTGGCGAATTGCGCGTCGCGGTCGATGGCCCGCGCCGAGTGCCCCTCGGACAGCTGCCACGCGCCAGCGATGACCGGCGGAACGGTGTAGCCGTCGGCCAGCAGCCGGCGAGGCGCGCTCACGACGGCCCGCCGGCTCCGGGCAGCGCTTCGCCGCTCTCCTCACTGTGGCGCAGCGTGCGGGATTCCGTGCGGGAAATGCGGAACACCGCCCCACAGTGCACGTCGGGACAGGCGATATCCGAGTCCGTCGTCATCCAGTCGTTGGGATGCGTGGGCCGCTGCTTCGCCGGCAGCAGTGGCAGCAGTGCGGCCATTGCATACAGCGGGAACCCCTGCCCGTCGGGAATGAAGATCGTGCCCGACTTCACCTCGAAGTAGTCGCCGATGCGCTCACGGCACATCATCCGGCCGCGATTGGCCACGACCTCCACCTTCAGGTCGTACAGGGTGAACTCGTCGTTGACGCTCATGGACTCTCTCGGATGGCAGCGGGCGGCGCGGGGACGCTGCAAAGCTAGCGTCCCCACCAGCGGCGCGCGCGAGCGGCCGCCCGATCCGCGAACTAGCTTCCGACCCATGCGCGCTGCCCCTCTCCCCGACGTCCGTTTCCTGCTGCTCGCCGCCATCGTCGCGCTCTCCGTCCTGCTGGTGTGGCGGTGGTGGCGCTCGATTGACCGCGGTGCCGGTGAACCGTTACGGCCCACGCCGTTGCAGATCGCCATCGGTTTCGTCGTCAACTTTTTCGATACGCTGGGCATCGGATCGCTGGCCACCACGACCGCGGCGTTCAAGGCGCTGCGCATGGTGCCCGACGAACGGCTTCCGGGGACCATGATCGTCGGGCTGACGCTCTCGGTGGCCGCGCAGGCGCTGATCTTCATCTCGAAGATCGAGATCGACATCACGCTGCTCGTGCTCATGATCACCACGGCGCTCGTGGGTGGCTGGCTGGGAGCCGGCATCGTTTCGCGACTTCCCCGTCGACCCATCCAACTGGGCATGGGTGTGGCCCTCGTGGTAGCCGCGCTATTCATGACCATCGCGCAGCTCAACAAGATGCCGGTGGGCGGCACGGCCCTCTCGCTCAGTGGCGGCGCGCTGCTCATCGCGCTGGGCGTGAACTTCGTGCTCGGCGCGCTCATCATGCTCGGGATCGGCAACTACGGCCCCACCTTCGTGCTGCTCAGCGCTCTCGGCATGGACCCGCGCGCGGCATTTCCCATCATGATGGGCAGTGGGGCGTTTGCGGCACTGCTGGGCTGCCTCGCATTCATCAAGCGACGCAATCAGGTGAATCAGCCGGCCATCGGCCTCGCGATCGGCGGCATTCCCGGCGTGCTCGTGGCCGCGCTGCTGGTCACGAGCCTGCCCATCGATCTGCTGCGCTGGCTGGTGATTGCCGTCGTGGCGTATGCGGCCATCGGGATGCTGCGCCGCCCTCAACCGGCGTAACGGAAGGCAGGATGTCGCGATCCCCCGAGTCCATCCCGCCGGCGTCACCGCCACCGACGGCGCCCGCGACGTCACCCTGCATCAAGGTGTGCCAACTCGACCTCACGGGGCGTTGCTACGGCTGCGGGCGGTCCCGTGAAGAGATCGCCCGCTGGTCCTCCATGTCGCTCGACGAACGGCGGGCAGTGAACGCCCGCATCGGTTTCACGGGGCACGGCGACAACCGATAGCCTGACGCCGCCGCTACCTGTCCTTGTCCCGCTTCGCCTTGTTCGACGCGTCAATGGCAAGACCGATCCCCATGCCCAGGATGGCGCCCAGGGCGAGGCGCCTCGTGAGCAAGCCGATGAAGGCCCCCAGCAGCACGCCAACGACGACGGCGCGTCCCGCCTTGTAGTTGTGATCCATCGAGTCCCTCTATCGCAGAGAAGTGACCATGCGCACGAAGCTAGGGGAGCGGCCCGACGCTCGCCATATGCGAGAACATATCGCAATTTTGGGTGTCGACTCCACCGTACCGCACCGCAGCGCGCCTACCATTTCCTCCAGATCGTCCGCCCCATGACCCTGTCGCTCCGATCCTCCGCGCGTGCCGTCAGCGCCACGACCCTGCTGGTAACGCTCACGGCGACGGTCGAGGCACAGACGCCCGCGACGCCCGCCGCCGTTTCCCTCGCGCGCCTCGAATGCGGCACCAACCAGCCGCCCACCGATGTGGGGCAGCGCTTTTCCGACACCTACGCCTACAACGGGCTCAAGGTGCAGCTGGTGTACAGCTGCTACGTGATCCGCCATGGCGACGACGTCCTGGTGTGGGATACCGGGTTCCCCAAGAGCAACGCGCCGACCTCGCCCAAGGAGACCATTCCCGAACTGCTGGGCCGGCTCGGCCTCGCCGCGGCGCAGGTGAAGTACGTGGGGCTCAGCCACTCGCACGGGGATCACATCGGCCAGGCGAGCCTGTTCCCGGCGGCCACACTGCTCGTGGGCAAGGGCGACTGGGACGTCCTGAGCGATGCGAAGATCACGCCCAATCAGGCCTCCATCGCGCCCTGGCTGAGCGGCGGCAAGGTCGAAACGCTGACGGGCGACAAGGACGTCTTCGGCGACGGCTCGGTGATCATCCTCAACATGCCCGGCCACACGCCCGGTCATCGCAGCCTGCTCGTCCGTCTCAAGGGGATGGGCAACGTGCTGCTCACCGGCGATCTCGCGCACTTCCACGAGAACTACGACAGCAACGGCGTGCCGAGCTTCAACACCGATCGGGCGGCCACGCTCGCGTCGATCGACCGCTTCAAGCAGATCGCGAAGAATCTCAAGGCCACGGTGATCATCCAGCACGACCAGCGCGACATCGCGAAACTGCCGTTGTTTCCGCAGATGGCGAAGTAGGCGCGCAGACAACGCGTTCGCCGTGGACGTCGTGCCGCCGCTTACTTCCTGCCGGTCGCGCTACCGGGCGGCAGGTCGAACAGTTGCTTCTCCATGGCGGCCGTCGCGGGCGGTGGCTCCGGCGCCGCCTTGGCCCCGCGCGCGTACATCGGCGTGAGCCAACTCGACATCCACCAGCGGTACGTCGCGTCCTGGTGAAGCACAAGAAAGCGCGGCCCCTCACCCGTCAGCGCCGACGCCGTGAACGGCAGCATGGCGCTCTGCAGATACGCGCCGCGTTCGTCGTAGTAATCGATGAGCCGTCCCTGACGATCGTTCTCCATCCCCACCAGCACCACGTAGCCGCCGATCACCTTGGCAGCATCCACCACGTACGGATGTTGCGGATCAGGGATGACCCGCGACGAGCTGTCGGCGCCGCCGAAAGTGCGCGCGGTCGGCTCCCCCGGCCGCCGCAGGGTCATGATGCGCGGGCTCGTGTCCGGCGTCTTTGCCGCGCCGGTGTCCATGGGTGCCTGCGCCACCAGCACGCCACGCCCGGTGAGCAGCACACAGTGCCGGCGGTCTCCGCTGCCGAACCGCACGCGGGCACCGGGGTCGACCCGCAGACGGTGACGCCCGACGAGCGCGTCGTCCTTGGGATCGGCGGTGATGGAGAAGGCCTCGAGCACCTTGCGTTCGCCGAGATGCCGCACGTGCAACAGCGTGGCCGGCGAAATCGTGCAGATCTGCCCGCTGCCACCACGCAGCAGCGGCAGGTCCCGCCGGAACACGAACCCCCCGATGGATTCGCGCACGAGGGTGCTCGTGGCGCTGTCCATGATGTCCATCGTCACGTCGTCGGTGACGCGCGACAGCGTGGTGGGCGCCACGATGTCGCGTGGCACCTCGGCATCGAGCGTGGGATCGACATGCACGGGGCGCGTGGACAGCAGCCCGCCGTGGCTGTGCTGCTCGAACTGCGTGATGCGCGCGGGCGACTCCTGCAACAGGGCCACGGTGATGCCGCCCGCGCGGAACATGCGCGGCACCATGGTACTGTCGACGAGGCGCGTGATGTCGTTGCGCCACTCCTCACGCTTGGCCGGGTAGACGGTGCGCGCCGCGAGCGACGCACGCAGCGCCGGGGGTGCGTCTTCGATGCCATCGACCCGCTCGCCGCAGGCGGAACCGAGAACCGCCGACGCGCCGAGCAGCAGCGCGGCCAGCGTGCCGCGTGCCGTTACTTGCTGCCGCACACGTTCCAGCGCACCACGGTGTCGTCGTTGCAGCGATAGGTGCAGAAGCCGCAATCCGGGCCGGAAATATTGGTGCAGGCGCCGTAGCCCGGCACACGAGCGAACTGCGGGCAGCGCCGGCGCGACTGCGAGCCGAGCAGCGACGGAATCACGAGCGCGAACAGCGAGTACGCGGCAAGACGGGCCGGGCGGCGGAGCCCCGTGCGCTGGCCCGGTGCGGCGAAAGAGGTGGTGTACATGCCTGTGAACTACAATCGACGGGGCCGCGGGGCAAGCGTGGTGCACGCCGTGGCCGGCGCGGCAGCGGCCGCTCATCAAATCGGTCATGGACAAACGGGGCCGCAGCGCAAGAATAGTGCAGTATTCCGGCAGCCTCCCCCACGCCCGTCCTCACCATGGCCCAGAAGACCGCGCACCACTGCCTGCTCGCGCCGCTCGCGACCCTGGTGATGGGCGTCGCAACCGTCACGCAGGGCGCGGCGGCGCAGGTGTCCACGCCGCCACCAGCCCCGCAGCAGGCGTCACCCATGCAGGAGGGGGTGAGGCGGCACGAACGGCTCACCCAGCAGGTGCCTCCCGGCGTGGCCCTGCCCCTGACCCTTCCCGGCGGCGCCACGGGCGAGTTGTACCTCACCAAGGCGGCCCGCGGCCAGCGCAACGTATCCGTGCTGTTGCACTTCCACGGGGCCGCATGGATTCCCCAGCAAGCCGCCGAATCGCAGGGGCGCCCGTTGGTCGTGGTGAGCCTTTCGCTTGGCAGCGGGTCTGGGATATACGATCGCACCTTCCGCGCACCCGGCATGACGGACTCGCTCATGGCGCGTACGCAGGCGACGGTCGACTCGCTGGCGGGGCGGCGCGTTGACGTGAATCGTGTGTATCTCACCGGCTTCTCCGCCGGGCACGGTGCCATTCGTGTGATGTTGCGCGACAGCGCCTGGATGCATCGCGTGAACGGTGTACTGCTCATGGACGGCATGCACACGTCGTACGTTCCCGAGGGCGTACCACTGGCGTCGGGCGGTGCGCTCGACTCACTGAATCTGCTCGCGCTCACCGCGTATGCCCGTCGCGCGGCGCGCGGCGACGCCGACACGCGCATGGTGGTCACGCATTCCGAGATCTTTCCCGGCACCTTCGCTAGCACCACCGAAACCGCCGCGTGGATGCTGCAGTCACTCGGCATGGCCGAGCAACCGGTACTCAAGTGGGGCCCGCGTGGCTTGCAGCAGATCGGCGAAGCGAAGCGGGGCCGCCTGCTCGTCATGGGGTTCGCCGGCAACAGCGCACCAGATCATATCGATCACTACCACGCGATGCCGGAGTTGCTGCGTCGGCTCGTACGTTAGCACCTGCGTGACGACGCCCCGCTACCTCACGGGCGTGGCGGCATCCGCGAGGGTACGCATCAGTTCCACTCCACCTGCGGCGACGCGAAGAAGTTGATCCCGAGCAGCCGCCAGCGTGGCGCATGGGCCGCAATACGAGTGCGGAATCCGTCCCAATTCCGCTGCGCTTGTGGGCTCCACGCCACCTCCGCGAGCGCCGGCAACCGCGGCACGAGCAGATACTGCGCCGCATTGAGGTTGCTGATCGTTTCGCTCCAGAGCGGCGCCTCCACGCCCAGAATGGACGGCTCGGAAAGTCCGGCCGAGTGTGTGGCGGGATCCCAATCGTACGCCGTGCGCAGCTCGATGAAACCCGCCCACTTGAGCCCCACTTCGGTGGTGGCCGTGTACTTCATGTCGAGGTACGTGCGCGGTCCCGGTGACATGATGAGCTGGTTCCCCTGCTTCACGGCCAGCAGCGCCGTGTCACTGCGCCAGAGTTGTGCAATGCTCCCCGCACGCAACTTCGCCTTCCCCACTTCCTCCCAGCCGATCATCGTCTTGCCGTGCTTGCGCACGATATGCTGCGCACGCTCCACGAACCGCGTGTACTGCGCGTGGTTCAGTACTTCCACCTCGTCGCCGCCGATGTGGAAGTAGGGACCGGGGGTCATGGCCGCGATTTCGCGCACCACGTCGTTCACGAAGCGCCAGGTGATAGCCTTGTCGGGGCACAGCGCGCTCCACCCCACGCGGATGCCGGTGTACACGCCTGCCGGCTGCGTGCCGTCGCCGAAGATGCTCGGCGTGGGGCGACTGCACCCCAGCCGCGGATACGCAGCGATCGCTGCGTTGGTGTGACCGGGCATGTCGATTTCCGGAACTACCATGATGTGCCGCGCGGCCGCGTAGCGCACGATCTCCGCGTAGTCGGCCTTGGTGTAGAAACCGCTTGGTGCACCGCCCACTTCGGTGCTGCCGCCGACCTTCGTGAGCCTGGGCCAGCTGGCGATGGCGATGCGCCATCCCTGATCGTCGGCCAGATGCAGATGCAGCCGGTTGAGCTTGTACAACGCCATGAGATCGATGTGCTGCTTCACCTCGTCCACGGTGAAGAAGTGCCGCGCTACATCGAGCATGCTGCCGCGCCACGTGAAACGGGGCGCGTCGACGATGCGCCCTGCGGGTACGGACAACGACGCGTAGAGCCGATAGGCACTGTGTTCCGCTTCGATGCCCCACGGCAGCAGTTGCCGCAGTGTACTCGCGCCGTAGAACACGCCGGCGGTCGTGCGCCCCGTGATGTGGACGGTGTCCGCCGAGATCTCGAGCGTGTATCCCTCGTTGCGCGCGGTACCCGTGGCGTCCGCGAAGGCGCCCGTGTCGACGCGCAACAGGATCACGTTGCCACTCGTGGCGGACGCGCGCGCCATGCGCTGTACCGGCAGGGGGAATCCCGCCGACTTGCGGAGGATGCGTGCGAACCATTCACCGGTCTGCAGCAAGTCGGCCGGCCCATCCACGACGATGCGCGTGCCGCTCGAAAAGACGAACGGGGGGCTGGCCGCCGCCGAGACGTTCGAAGGCACCGGGATCACGCGGTGCGCGTCGAGCGAGGCGAGCACCGGCGACGGCGGCTGCGGAACCGCGGTGGGCTGCGCAGACAGTGAAGACCACGCCGGGACGACGGCAACGGCGAGCATGAGCGCAAGCGGCGCCATGCGGCTGGGAATTGGGAGGGAGTGCTGCATGGCGGAAATGTACGTTTTGGCGCGCCGTGACACCTGACGGGGCCACCTACGCCGGTCGCATGGGAATCTCAACGTGATCAGTTGCGCCCCGGGAGCGGCGGGTGTTGCACCCGTCGGTCTTCCGCGCGACGGATGGAGTCGAGCTGTGCCGCCACGCGCGGTTCGCGCGCGACGAGATCCGTGATTTCGCCCGGATCGCGCTCGATGTCGAACAGACGCAGGGTGTCGAGCATCCAGACCGCCTTCCAGCGGCCGGTCAGTACGGCGGACTGCCGTCGATCGGGTGAATACCACACCTGCACGTCACGCGGGCGATATGCCCCCTTCCCGGTAAGGAGGGGCAGGAACGAACGGCCCGTAATCTCGGCCGGCGCCCGGGAACTGCCGATCTCCGCAAGCGTGGCGTGCAGGTCGGTGAAATCCACGCGGGCATCGGTCGTGCGACCGGGCTGTACCACCCCCGGCCAATGCACGATTCCGGGAACACGCAACCCACCATCGTACAAATCGCCCTTGAAGCCTCGATACATCAGCGTGCCGTTGAACCAGCGCCCGATGATGTCCGACGTCCCGTCGTTCGGTCCCCGCAGGAACGTGGCGCCATTGTCCGACAGGAAGATCACGACCGTATTCTGCGCGACCGCCAAAGTGTCCAGCAGCGCGCGCAATGCGCCGAGATCCTGGTCGAGCCGATGGATCTGCGCCGCATAGCTCCGCTTGGGGAGCGACCACGGCCGGTCGGCGTACGGGCCCAGCGTGGTATTCTCGTATCCACCGTCGGGCGCAGTGCGCGCGGTCTCGTTGTGGATGTGTGGCAGGTTCGTGGCCCAGAACAGGAAGAACGGCTTGCGCGCCGTGGCCTGCTCCCGCACGAAGCCCAAGGCACGGGCGCGCAGCAGATCGGGCGCGTAATCGAGGCGCACCGAGGCGCTGCCGCTCCCCATGCCGCGTGGATTCGGCACCACGTTGCGCGTCCGCAGTGAATCGGTGCCGTCGAGCAGGTACTCCGGAAAGAAATTGTGTGCGTGAACCTGATCCCGATATCCGAAGAACACGTCGAACCCCTGCGCCTGCGGCCATGACTCGGGTTTGCTGTCCCAGGACAGTCCCCACTTCCCCACCAGCGCGGTTGCATATCCGGACGCCCGCAGCCGCTCGGCCAACGTGACATCGGCAGTACGGAGGTAATCGTTGTCGTTGTCGTCGAGGCGGCAACGCCCGTTGTGGTAGCCCGTCATGAAGGCGCAGCGGGCCGGGCCGCACACCGCGGCGCTCGACCGGAATTCGGTGAAGCGCATCCCGTCGGCAGCGAGGCGATCGATGTTGGGCGTGGCGACCTCACGTTGTCCCCACGCACCGACCTCACCGATTCCGAGGTCGTCGGCGAGGAGTACGACGATGTTAGGCGGCGCGCTCGACGGGGCCCGCTGCTCCGCGCTCGTTGACTGGTGATGGCGGGGGGCGCACCCGGCGGCGATAGCCGCAATGGCCATGACGTGAAACGAAAATCGGCGCATGAGTCGAATCGGATAACGTGGAAAGCCGACGGACGTCGGCGAAGCGAAGCACAGACCGGCGGGTGCTGCCCGACGCGCCCTATCCGGCCCCCGCCCCCGCCGCAGTCCGCGCCGCCAGCTCCCGGCTCAGCCGCAGCGCCGTCGGCGTGGTGGCCAGCCCACCGAGCGCCGTGCACCGATGTTCACGAGGCATACGCTCGGCCACGCTCGCGGCGGCCGCCACCACTTCGTCGAAGGGAATCATCGCGTCGAAGCCCGCGAGCGCCATGTTCGCGCACGACACCGCATTGCTCGCGGCGATGACGTTCTTGCCGAGGCACGGGATCTCCACGCGCGCCGCGACGGGATCGCAGATGAGGCCGAGCATGCTCTGCAACGCCATGCTCGCCGCGCCGGTGGCCTGCGAGAGCGTCCCGCCGGCCAGCGTGACCAGTGCGGCGGCGGCCATGGCGGCCGCGCTCCCGCCCTCGGCCTGACATCCACCCACCTCGGCGGCGAACGTCCACGGCCCCGCGATGAACACACCGATCAATCCGGCGGCAAGCATCGCGCGCGCCATGTCGTCCTCGCTCTGCTCGCGACACTCGGCCACCGCAATGCAGCTCGCCGGGAGCGCCGCGCAGGCACCCGCGGTGGGTGCAGCCACGATCACACCCATCGCGCTCTTCACTTCCATGAGCGCTGTGGTGTACAGCACGGTGCGATTCAGCACACCCGCGTCGAGCAACGTGCCTCGTGCCATGTGCTCGGCGAACTTCCCCGACTGATGCCCAAGCAGACGATCGGCGTAGTGCGTACCGGCAACGCCTTCGGCGATGGAGGCGCGCAGGATGCGCACGATGTCCACCATTTTTTCGTGCACCTCGCCGTCGGTGAGATTACCGCGCGCCTTCTCGTATTCCACGGCCCACTGCCAGAGCGGGATCTCGCGGCCAGCGTCGTGCGCCATCAATACGGCGCAACTCCGGAACGGCAGCACTGCATGCGGATTGGACTGCACCGGCAGCACGGGGTGCAATACGCGCCCGGCTATTTCCACGCGCGCCCCGCCATCGAGAGAGACGCGCGCGCCGTCGATCTCCAGCACCTCGATCATGCCGCCACCGGTGGAGATGGCGATCATCGAGTGCCGCTCCGTATCGTTGGACAACGTGAGGCGATACGTGTTGGGGTGTGGGTCGTGGCAATCGATGTAGCGGATCTCCACTTGCACCCCGGCCTGCTGCAGGTGCGTGGGCGACAACGGCAGCCGGGCGTCGGCCGCGTCCCACCCCAGCAGGCCGCCGAAGAGGCCCATGTCCGACCCCTGACTCGTGTGGGTGGCCGGCAGCGAACCGTGCACGTCGAACTCGACGAGCACATGGGTGATGGTGCCCCCCATGAGGTCGCGCGCGAGGCGGCCGATGCGCAGCGCCGCCGCGCAGTGGGAGCTCGAGGCTCCGCGCATCACGGGGCCGATGACGTCGTTGAAGATGCTGATCATGGTTTGGCGAATATGCCGCGCGGCATGGCATCCGTCGATGCGGCCGCACGACTGGTGACTGTCCGACCAGGACATCGCGACGATTCAGCGGTGGGTCGACGAGAGCATTTCCGACGGCGACCCGGTCGATATGCCGCAGTAGCGTCACCGCAGAAGCGTCGCCGCGGCAGGCACGAAGTCGGCCTTCTCACGCACGCCGCAGTCGGGGCACGGCCAGTCGTGCGGGAGGTCGGCCCACGGCGTACCGGGGGCGAAGCCTTCGCGCGGTGCGCCGTGTCGCGGGGAGTAGGTGTATCCGCACCCCGGACAGCCGTACGTGTCCGCTTCGAGCGTCGCGACGTGCGCGTAGCCGGCGTCGCTCGCCTCATGCAAGCCCGGCGCTGATGCCGTGCCTGCCGTGGCAGGGTAGCGCGCGAGCAGTCGCGCGCGTGCATGCGGGGCCACGTTGGCGAGACGCACGTCGCCCCCATAATGCGCGAGTACGCGCGGATCGACGACGCGATACCACAACGGGGGAATGAGCGCCAGCAGGATCATGCCGGCGTAACCCGTGGGAAGCACCGGCGCCTCCGCATGATCGCGCAGCGCCTGATACCGCCGCGTGGGGTGCGCGTGGTGATCGCTGTGCCGCTGCAGGTGATACAGCACCAGATTGGTGGTGAGGTGATTGGAGTTCCACGAGTGCCGTGGCGCCACGTGCTCGTAGCGTTCGCGCCCCGCCGCGCCCGCGCGCTGACGCAACAGCCCGTAGTGCTCGAGATAGTTCACCGCTTCGAGCAGAGTGAACCCGATCACGCCCTGCAGCACGAGATACGGCACAATCCCCACGCCCAGCCACGCGATCATCGCCAACCAGAGTGCGGTGGAGAGCAACCATGCGTTGAGCACATGGTTCCCAACGCGAAACGGGTGCTGACCAATGCGCGCGTAGCGACGCGCTTCGAGCTGCCACGCACTGCGCAGCGAGCCGGCCACGGTGCGCGGCCAGAACCGGTAGAAGGACTCGCCCAACCGGCTGCTGGCCGGATCGTCGGGCGTGGCGACCCGCACATGATGCCCGCGATTGTGCTCGATGTAGAAATGGCCGTACCAGCACTGCGCGAGCGCGACTTTCGACAGCCAGCGCTCCACGCTTTCCTTCTTGTGGCCAAGCTCGTGCGCGGTGTTGATGCCGAGCCCGCCAATGAAACCCGTCGTGGCGGCGAGGCCGGTGCACTCGGCCGCCGACAGCTCCCCACTGGCAATCACCTTGAAGGCGGCCACGAAGCCGGCGTATTGCAACGGCAGGAAGAGATACGTGACCCACCGGTAATAGCGGTCATTCTCGAGCGCGGCCGTGAGCTCTTCGGGCGGATTGTCCCGGTCCACACCAGCAACGAGGTCGAGGAACGGTAGGACGCCGAGAATGACGATGGGGCCTAGCCAGAGCCAGACAGCGGAGCCGGTAGCCGCATGCAGCCCGATCGCCAGCCACGGCAGGAGCGGCATGGTGAGCGCAATGGCCCAGAGGTATCGCTTGTGATCGTGCCAGAGCGCCGTGGTCATTCAGCGAAGCCTATGGCGTGGCACGGTGGCCGCAAGCGGCGCCCCCATCACTCGACGCGCGCCGTGAGAAACTTGCGCAACGCCTCCAAGTCGTCCGTACCGATCAGATCCACGCCGCACTCCACCAGCAGTTGCCACACCGCCGGCGTGTCGGGCGTGTTCCAGAAGCGGAGCCGGCGCCCCTGGGCATGCGCGCGATTCACCGCCTGCATTACACGCTGCCGCACGGCGCGCGGCATGGCCCCCGCTCCGCGCCACGTCGTGATCGTCTCCCAGTCGTCGCTCACCAGCGGCATCACGGCAGGCGGCGCACGGCGGCGCGCGGTGAGATCGTCGAGTCGCCCGTCGAGTGCCGCCCACCGTTCGCGCTGCGCCCGCACCGTGGCGATGGGACGCTGGCCGGAGAGTACCGCCACTACCGGGCGCACGGTCATGGTGTCGCCGCGCCACGACGTGACCACGTCGTCGTAGCGGGCGAGCAGCGGCGCCAGCGCCGCCCACGTGGAATCGGCGTGCGACTTGATATCGATGAGCAGCGTGAGCGGCGGACGCGCGGCATGTACCTGCCCACCGCGCGCCGTGATGTGCGCACGCAGCGGGGCGAGGTACAGCCCCTCGAGGGTGCGATCGGCACGCACGCTGTCCCGGTCGTGCGCCACCAGCAGCGTACCGTTCACCAGCCAGATGTCCACCTCTACGCTGCCGAAGCCGCGCTCGAGCGCATCGTGCAACGGCCGCGCGTGCTCGTAATCGTTGTGCGCGTGAGCGCGGTCGAGGGGAGACGGTGCGGGTTGAGCGCGTGACGACGCGGCACCGACCACGAGGGCGGCGAACAGCAGGCAGGCGCGGGCGACGATGCTGCGGCCAACGGCGAACGCTGACGGTGCATGCAAGAATCTACGCGGCATCAAGCCAATAATCCTCCCTGGGATTTGACTGAAACGCGCCGCCGGCAGAGCCGGC
>DCZC01000075.1:6652-6998 GCA_002331565.1 Gemmatimonas sp. UBA2094 | reverse complement strand
CCGGCGGCGCGTTTCTCTTTCCATGTTCACGTGAGGCGGAAACGTCACCCGCACTCACTGAACCCGCACACGTGGCACTTCACGCACCCTTCGGCAAACTCGAGTTGGCTGCCGCAGTCGGGGCACGTGCCCATGAACACCTCACCGCCCACGTTGCCGAAGTCGATCTGCGGTAGCGCATTTTGTGGCAGCGCCTGCTCCGCCACCATGGACTGGCGCGTATTGGGCACGCCCGCAGCCGGCGTGGGCACGGGCGCCTGCGAAAGCGGGCCGCCCAGCTGCGTGGCGCTCTGGCCGCCGTTCAGCAGATCCTGCTGCACGCCCTGCTTCTCACGCCACCACTGCT
>DCZC01000075.1:6241-6482 GCA_002331565.1 Gemmatimonas sp. UBA2094 | reverse complement strand
CCCTGCTTCTCACGCCACCACTGCTCTAGCGCGATACCTACCGCGTCGGGCAACGAGAGCACTTTGTTCGGACCCAGCCCCACCGCGCGATCGGAGCTGATGCCACGCAGCTGACGGTGGATCTCCTGCATGGAAATACCACTGCGCAGCGCGAGCGAGATGAGACGGCCGATCGCTTCGGCATCGGCCATGGCGCTGCCACCGGCCTTGCCGAGGTTGAGGAACACCTCGAACGGCTGCC
>DCZC01000075.1:5781-6063 GCA_002331565.1 Gemmatimonas sp. UBA2094 | reverse complement strand
ACACCTCGAACGGCTGCCCCTTCTCGTCTTCGGTGATGTTTACGAACATCGTGCCGAGCGGCGTATCCTTGCGGTACGTGGTACCACGCATCACCTCGGGGCGCGAACGCTTGCCGCGACGGTTGGCGTTCTCCGCCTCGGCGCTGAACAGCGCCTTCTTGGTGCGATCGAGTTCGTTCTGCAGCTCGGCAATGGTACCCTGCAACTCACCCACCTCACGACGCATCGCCGCGACCTGCTTTTCGGCCTCCGGCTTCGCCTCGCCAGCCGGCGCAGCAGCAG
>DCZC01000075.1:2972-5619 GCA_002331565.1 Gemmatimonas sp. UBA2094 | reverse complement strand
CCTCGCCAGCCGGCGCAGCAGCAGCCGCAGGCGCGCCGTCACGCTTGGCCGCGGCATCTGCCGTGGCGCCGGTGCTGAGCACCTGGCCGTCACGCGAGCCGTCACGATATACCGTGACGCCCTTGCAGTGCATGTCGTACGCGCGCTCGTAGATGGCGCGCACGTCGTCTACCGTAGCGGTGTGCGCAAAGTTGGTGGTCTTGGAAATGGCCGAATCGCAGTGCTGCTGGAAGGCGGCCTGCATGCGGATGTGGTAGTCCGGCGAAATGTTGTTCGCCGTGTTGAACACCCGCTGCCATTTGCCCGGAACTTCGGTGTGCTGCACGCTGCCAGTCTTCGCGATGCGCTCCATGAGCTCGTCGCTGTACCAGCCCTCGGCCTTCGCGATGGTCACGAATTCTTCGTTCACGTCGGGCATCATCACGCCTGCCTGATTGCGCATGAACGCCACCGCGAACAGCGGCTCGAGCCCCGAGCTGCACCCAGCGATGATGGAGATGGTGCCCGTGGGCGCGACCGTGGTGACGTTGCAGTTGCGCAGCAGCTGCATGGGGCGAATTCGCTGCCCCTGCGCATCGCGCGCGCACGTTTCGTCGGGGCCGAAGATGCTGCGCGCCCATTCGGGGAACGCGCCGCGCTCCTTGGCCAGCCGCTCGCTCTCCTTCTTGCCCTCGACATCGAGGAACTCCATCACCTTGCGCCCCATCTCCACGCCTTCAGCACTGTCGTACGGAATACCCAGGCGCACGAGCATGTCGGCAAAACCCATCACGCCGAGCCCGATGCGGCGGATGCGCTTGCTCAGCGCGTCGATCTCCGGCAGCGGATACTTGTTGACGTCGATGATGTTGTCGAGGAAGTGCGTGCTGAGCGCGATGTCGCTGCGCATCGCGTCCCAGTCCACCACGCCATGGTGCACGTAGTGCCCCACGTTCACGCTGCCGAGGTTGCACACGTCGTACGGCAGCAGCGGCTGCTCACCGCACGGGTTCGTTGCCTCGTAGTGGCCGAGGTGCGGCACCGGGTTGTAGCGGTTGGCTTCGTCGATGAAGAACACACCGGGCTCACCGGTGCGCCACGCGCCGAGGATCATTTTGTCCCATACGTCGCGCGCGCGGAGCTGGCCGCACACCAGGCCGTTGGCCGGATCCACGAGATCGTAGCTGCCGTCGGCCTTGAGCGCCTCCATGAACTTCGTGGTGACACCCACCGAGATGTTGAAGTTCGTAATCTTGGTGAGGTCTTCCTTGGCGGTGATGAACTCGAGCACGTCGGGGTGATCGACGCGCAGGATGCCCATGTTGGCGCCGCGACGCGTGCCCCCCTGCTTTACGGCGTTGGTGCTGCCGTCGTAGAGCTCCATGAAGCTCACGGGGCCGCTGGCCACACCCGTCGTGCTGCGCACCATGCTCCCCTTGGCGCGCAGGCGCGAAAAGGAGAAGCCGGTGCCGCCGCCGCTCTGATGGACAAGCGCCATGCTGCGCAGCGTGTCGTAGATGCCGCTCTGACCGTTACTGAGCGCGTCATCCACCGGCAATACGAAGCAGGCGGAGAGCTGACCCAGCGGACGGCCGGCGTTCATCAGCGTGGGCGAGTTGGGCTCGAACCGACGCTGCGTCATGAGGAAGTAGAACTCCTCGGCCAGCGCCTGCACCGCTCCGTCGCTCGCTCCGTACCGGCGGTCGGCCTCGGCCACCACGGTGGCCACACGCCAGAACATGTCCTCGATCGACTCGACCGGCTTGCCGGCCGTGTCCTTCGTGAGGTAGCGCTTCTCGAGAACCGTCCGCGCATTGGCGGACAGCGTGACCAGACCTTCCGGGGGCATGGACGAGAAGGGCATTCGATGAGGCTCCTGGGTGTGTGGAGTGGGGCATTGTGCAATCGCACTGCCGACGTCCGGGGGGATGCACGGCGTCGTGCACGGGACGTTGGAGGCGGCAGTTGCGGGCCGTTACGGTGCCGACGTTCGTGAAGCCGCGCAAGTCGCGCCCTAACGCCATGCGCGGCCGTCACTTGCAATCGGTACATCACTTTTGTGCAAATGGGGTGAAGTTCTCCACCGCGCACAGCTTTGTGCGATTTCATGCCGCGATTGGCAACGAATGGCTCAGCCCGTTACGTCACGGGAGCGTCGCGACAGTGACCAGGCGTACTGGCAAGTGTTTGCAAAACAGTCGCTTACGACCGTTGGCCGAGTCTGTCGCGCTGCACCATGACGTCAGCACCGCGCCAATTATGAATGTGATGGGAAACTGAACGCTTGCCCGCACGGCAGGGGTCGCTTGCCTGCATTCGCGAAGGGACGGGTACGTTTGCCCAGAGTCACAGACTACGACCCTTCCAGGTGTCGCGGTGCCCTTGTGCTGCTTCCGCCCGATCAGTCGTGGACGTGCAGCGCCCCATTCTTGTGCCGCTGCGCCAAAAGCACGTACCGCGCCGCATTGTCGAGGATGCGCTCGCGCGCCGCGTCGCCATGATGACGCACCACCTTGGCGGGCACGCCCACCACCAGTGACCCGGGCGGGATGACGGTGTTCTCCGTGACCACCGCGCCCGCCCCGATGATGCTGCCGGTGCCCACGCGCACGCCGTTGAGCAGAATGGCGCCCATGCCCACCAACACACAGTCCTCGAGCACACTACC
>DCZC01000075.1:0-2679 GCA_002331565.1 Gemmatimonas sp. UBA2094 | reverse complement strand
GAGATGCGCTCGACGTCGCCACGGATGACGGCGGTGGGCCACACACTGGTGTCTTCGGCGAGGTGCACGTCGCCGACGACGACGGCGGTCGGGTGGATATAGGGCGGGTTGGGCATGACGGCGAAACTATGGCTTACGCTTGCGCGGGTCCATCACCGGGATGTTGCCGAGGAAGCGCGTGGTCCACACGGCCAGCACGCCGCAGTCATCGAGGTCGGTGAATTCGGCGGGACGCTGCATAGGCCGCGTGTACACCTCCATCGCTGCCACGTCGCTCGGCGGTACGATCTCGTCGAGGGACAACCCGTTGGCGATGAAGCGGAAGCCGTCGAGATAGATGGGTGGAATGCAGTCACCGCCGCTGTTGCCGCGCAGGTACACCGTGTTGCCGTAGCCGGCGCGCATGCCGAGCCGCACACCGGGAATGCTCCAGAGCGCGCTGGTGAGGCTGGTAGACGTGCGCTCCCGTACGGTGCGGCCGTCGAGGATGGTACCGAGTCCGCGGCGCCAGCGTCGTTCAATGGCCTGAATGTCCGGTGGCAACTTGCGACCGGCCACCACGCGAATGGTATCCAACGTTGCGCGAGACTTGTCCAATGTGAATGAGGCGACGATGGGTTCGCCCGGCGTCAATTGCACGAGCTGGCGGATGGGGTCGTAGCCCACCGCGCGCACTTCCACCGTTTGCGTACCGGCCGCGGCATCGGCGATGCGAAAGACGCCATTGCTGTCGGTGCGGACCGCCGTGCCACTCCCCAACACGCGCGCCACCGCGCTGACGAACGGCTTGCCGTCGGCCGTGGTCACCTCGCCGCGAACCGCCCCGGCGCCGCGTCGCCACGAGGCACCGGCGCCGTCGCCGTCGCCGTCGCCCGTCACCAGCGCCGCCATGCGGTCGACCACGAAGTCGGCCACCATGTACTCGGTGGCTGGAATGGCAAGCTCGATGACGCCGGTGCTGTCTCGCCCTGCATGAGCCAGCGCCGTGACCGTGGTACCCTGCGGCACGTGACACAGCACGAACTGACCGGTGCTGTCGGATCGCGCCACGCGCGCCACGAGTTCGCGCTCCATCTCGTTCTTCGCGAAGACCCACTCAGGCCAGCTGGCGCGCACCGTGGCACCAGCCACCGGTCGCCGCCCGGAGGCGTCGCGCACGTCACCCACCACCACGGCCGTGCTGTCTTCGGCACGCGATCCGCACAGGGCACGTGCCAACGATGCGCTGCTGGGCACGGCGAGTGTCACGTTGATCTCCCCCGCTTCCACCACATCAACGCGGGCCACCGGCGGCTCGAGGCGCAGCGAGTCGAGACGCGGATGCAGGAACGACACCAGCCAAGTCCCTGTGCGGAGCGCCGTGACGTCGAACGTGCCACTCGCGTCGGTGCGCGCGTCGATACCCACCCACGCACTGTCGGCACGGAACACCCGTACCGAGGCGTTGGCGAGCGGCGCCCGGGCCACGCTGTCGTACACCACGCCGCGCAGGCGTGCGGCGGGTTGCGCGTTGGCGATGCCGGACGTGGCGGCAAGAGCGGAAAGTCCGACATTGGCGAGCAGCTGCTTCGTACGACTCATTGTGCGTTCCGGACGACGTGGCCTGGGGAGTTCACGGCTCTTCACAATATGTGCTGCCGTCCTCGCGTTGGATAACTGCTCCGTATCTCCGACGAGCAGTTCATCACACGAGCCAGCACACGGGGCCTCGGGTCAGAAGTACCCACCCAATGTCACGTATACCGAACCACCCCGCTTCACACCCGCCGGAGCCGCGTACGGCGCTGCCGCCCCGACACGTACGCGATACGGCACGTCGTATTGCACCGCGACATCCAGCACGAGTTCCGCCCCGGCGCTGGCGATGATGCCGTCGCGCACGCCGCGCGGCAAACACACCACCACGTTGCTCCGCAGCGACGACGGGCACCACGCGCGCGCGGCATCGCTGAACAACGCGAAACTCGCACGGTCCCCGTACAGCGCGATCGGCCCCGGCCATCGACGGAACATGAACAGCGGCGCGCGATATTCCAGTGTACCACCGAGTGCCTGCGAACCGCGCTGCACGCCGGGCGCCACACCGCGAACGGGGAACGCGCGCGCCGGGTCGCCCACGGTAACACCGGGGAGCAGATCGACGAGGACGCCGCTGGTGCCGCCCACACTGAACTCGCTCTGGGTGCGCGCATCGGCCGTACCCCACACCGCGCGTGCGGCCAGCACGTGCCGCGAGTAGCCGGGAAGCGGCAGTGGCAGGTAGCCGCGCCCCGAAACGACGGAGCGCCACGAGCCCGTGTTGCGCACCCCTTCGCGACGACGATACGACAGGTTGTGCGAGAGGGTGAATCCCTCCTCCACGCTCACCCCGCGGAGCGCGAGGCGCGCCGTACTCACGCTGTTGCTGACGAACAGGTTCGGATACCGGGTGCCCGTGCGCAGCGGGGAGTTGGCCGGGCCGAGGATGGAATCGGCGGGCGCGGTGAAATCGCGGAGTTCGTACTGCACGCCGAGCGTATTGGTGTAGCTCCAGCGCACCCGCGGCACCACGGAGGTGAGCGCGGCCGTGAGAAACCGGCGCCGGCGGGCGACATTGCCGAGGGTCTTGCCCGAATCGTTCACCACACGGAACGTGCCATCCCATTCCTGGGAGACGTTCAGGCTGGCCACCGGTACACC
>DCZC01000033.1:5229-8364 GCA_002331565.1 Gemmatimonas sp. UBA2094 | reverse complement strand
GCACCGGTCGCCAACGGTGCCCAGGAGGGGGCTCCCGCCGCCCGCCGCGGTCCGCGCCCGTATGCGCAGGTAATCACGGCCCGCGCCCGCACGGAGAAGGGGGGTATCTCGGTGCACAAGGTCGACGACCGCTTCTTCTTCGAGGTTCCGGACTCGCTCGCCGGTCGTGATTTCCTCATGGTCACCCGCGTTTCCGGCGTCCCCGCCGGGGCTGGTGGCTTTCTCAGCGCGGGCAGTTCGCTCGTCGAGCGTCTCGTACGCTGGGAACGGGTGAACGACCGGGTGCTGCTCAAGAGCATCAGCACCGGCGCCGTGGCCGACGACTCCCTGCCCATCGCGCGCAGCGTGGCGCAGAACAACTATCCCGCCATCATCGGCGCGTTCCCCATCGCGGCGTACGGCAAGGACAGCGCGTCGTACGTCGTCGATGTGACCGATTTCTTCGGCGCCGACAATCCGGCCACATCGGGGCTCGACGCCGCCCAGCGCCGGGCGTACGGCGTGCGCCGCTTCGACGCCGCGCGCAGCTACATCGCGAGCATGCGCGGCTTTCCCATCAATATCGAAGTGCGCCAGGTGCAGACGTTCGACGCGGCAACGCCACCGAGCGACGCCGACGGGGCCACGGTGACGATGGAGACGCGGCAGTCGATCGTGCTGCTGCCGAAGGTGCCGATGCGCCCCCGCTACGCGGATGCCCGCGTGGGCTACTTCACGGTGGACCGCGTGAACTACGGGCTCGACGTGCAGAAGGCGGAGAACCAGGAGTTCATCACCCGCTGGCGCCTCGAGCCGAAGGATCCCGCCGCCTACGCGCGCGGCGAACTCGTGGAGCCCGTGAAGCCGATCGTGTACTACCTCGATCCGGCCACGCCCGCGCGGTGGAAGCGCTACGTGAAGGAAGGCGTGGAGAACTGGCAGAAGGTGTTCGAAAAGGCCGGCTTCAAGAATGCCATTCTCGCCAAGGATGCACCCTCGAAGGCCGACGATCCGGATTTCGATCTCGACGACGCGCGCTACAGCATCGTGCGCTGGGCGGCGAGCCTCGTGCGCAATGCCACGGGCCCGCACACGCACGATCCGCGCTCGGGCGAGATCGTGAACAGCGAGATCACGTGGTATCACAACCACATGCGCTCGTATCGCAATTGGCTCATCATGGAAACGGGTGCCGCCAACCCGTCGGCCCGCTCGCTCGACATTCCCGAAGAGCTGATGGGCGAGACCATGCGGCAGGTGATCACGCACGAAATCGGTCACGCGCTGGGACTGCAGCACAACATGATCGCGTCGGCGTCGTTCCCGGTCGATTCGCTCCGCAGCCCGAGCTTCACACGGGTGTATGGAGTGAGTGCGACCATCATGGACTACGCGCGCCAGAATTACGTGGCGCAGCCGGGCGATGGCCTGCAGCCGAAGGATTTCATCCGACGTGTGGGGCCGTTCGACGACTTCGCCATCAACTGGGGGTATCGCGTGACCACGGCGCCCACGCCGGAAGCGGAGCGCGCCACGCTCAACCGCTGGCTCACCGGGCAGACCGGCCCGTTCCCGTACCGCTTCGCGTCGCAGCAGCTCGCCGCGGGGGATCCGCGCAACCAGACGGAAGATCTCGGTGACGATCCGCTCAAGGCCACCCAGTACTCCACCGCGAACTACCAGCGGGTCCTGCCCAACCTCGCGGCGTGGACGACGGCCCCCGGCGAAGACTTCACGGAGTTGCGCGAGCTGTACGAGGAAACGGTGGGTCGCTGGTTCGGCAATGTGAACCACGTGGCCACGGTGGTGGGCGGCGTGGAGGTCGATCTCAAGGTGGCCGAGCAGCAGGGGGCGGTGTACCGCGTGGTACCGAAAGCCCGCCAGAAGGCGGCGCTGTCGTTCATCGCCGGCCACGTGTTCAGCAGCCCCGACTGGATCATGCCGGCGAACATCGTTTCCCGCATCGGCCCCAGCAACGTGGTCGGCACCCGATCGGCCGGGGTGGTGACCGCGCTGCTGTCGCCGGCGCGTCTCGGGCGCATGTCGGAGTCGGAGCGCTACGATGCCGCGAATGCGTATCCGGTGGCGGAGTACATGAGCGATCTCAAGCGCGCCCTGTTCAGCGGGTCGAGCCCCGATGCGCACCGCCGCACGTTGCAGCGCGTGTACCTGCAGCGTCTCGAGGCGCTCATCGCGCCGCCCACGGCAACGACCGGCGCCGGGGGTGCCGGTGGGTTCGGCGGTGGGCAGAACGCGCGGTTCACCCCGTTCGTCACGGCGCCCAACGTGCTGCAGAGTGACCTGCCGGCGCTCGCGCGGGCCCAGGTGCGAGCGTTGCAGGGCGAGGCGCGCGCCCTGGCGGCCACGTCGACGAACCCGGCGCAGAAGGCCCACTGGGTGGACATCGGCGAGCGGGCGGCGGCGATTTTGGACCCGCGGTAAACAGCGCGCTCGGCGGGCTGAAGCGTGACGGTGGGACGATGGAGCGATAGAGCTACTTGCTCAGTCGCTCCATCGTCGCTTCGAAGAGCACCCGCAGCGCATCGTCGCTGCTGATCCGGAGGGTCATCGCGTTGACCTGGGCGGCGGTGTACCCGTGCGTCTTCAGGGAGTCCGCGCGGAGCTTGCGATACTTCTCGCGGATGGTGGCCTGCTCTTCCACCTTCTTGTTGCGGGGCTCGGCCAGTTCGGCCTGCTCTTTGTCGCGCAGCTGGTTGATGGCGCGCTGCAGCTTGGCGAAGGCTTCGATGGCAGCGGCGGTGCTGTCGGTCGCTGGCGCCACTGCGACGGATGCCGCCTTGGCGGGGGGCTGGACGGCCGGGAGGGCTGGGAGGTACGCGGGCATGTCGTAACATCCGGGCCGAAGCCGCCGCCGTCAATGCGGGCGCCACGGCGCCCGGTTTCTTGCGCCTTCCCAGAGCGAGGGGCACTTTCCTTCTGTCGCGCGTTCCGACGAAGTCGTTCGTGGTTTCACGTACCGAGGTACGGCATGAAGACGATGTCCGCGCTGGCTGTGACGCTCTCCGCTGCCCTGCTGTCCCCTCCTCCCGGCACTGCGCGTCCCACGCCTCGCATCGATGTACCGCTGTCGGCCACTCACGGAGTGGCCTCGACGCTCACCACGGCGCCTGCCGGCGCCCGCTTTCCCGCGGCCAG
>DCZC01000033.1:0-5009 GCA_002331565.1 Gemmatimonas sp. UBA2094 | reverse complement strand
CTGGCGCCAGCCGCGCTCAACGGGGTCGTGAAGCAGTACTGCGGCAAGTGCCACAACGACACCATGAAGCGGGGCAACCTCACGCTGGCGCGCTTCGACGTGGCGTCGCCGTTCGGCCAGGTGGACGTGGCGGAGCGGATGGTGGCCAAGCTGCGCGTGGGCATGATGCCGCCCGTCGGGTCGCCACGACCGGCCGGTGACACACTCGACGCGCTCGCGCTGGAACTGGAGACGCGCATCGACTCGGCGGCGGTGCTCGACCCCGATCCGGGACGTCGTACCTTTCAGCGGCTCAATCGCGCCGAGTATCAGGCGGCGGTGAAGCAACTCCTCGGCGTCGAGATCGATGCCGCGCAGTATCTGCCGCCGGACACCAAGAGCGACAATTTCGACAACATCGCCGACGTGCAGGCGCTGTCGCCGACGCTGCTCGGCGCGTATCTGCGCGCCGCCGGCGACATCAGCTGGCTTGCCGTGGGCAATGCGAAGGCCAGTGCCGGAGCCACCACGTACACGATGCCGAAGCTCGCCTCGCAGACGGCGCACGTGGAAGGTGCGCCGTTCGGCACCCGCGGCGGCATGGTGGTCACGCACGTGTTTCCGGCCGATGGCGAATACCGGTTCAACGTGAACTTCTTCCACGAGACCACCGGTGCCTTCGCCGGCGGGCTTGCCCGCGGTGAGGCGCTCGAGATCGCCGTCGACGGCGAGCGCGTGGCGCTGATCGACATCGACCGGTTCATGCATGCCTCCGACCCCAACGGGGTGGCCCAAGGGCTGCCACCGGTGCGCGTCACGGCCGGACCGCACAAGGTGTCGGCGGCGTTCATCCCGCCCCGCTTTCAGGGCGTGGTGCAGGATCTCATCTCGCCGCTCAAGTACTCGCTGAACAGCACGTCCAATGCCGTCGCCTACGGGTTCACGCTGCTGCCGCACCTGCGCGAACTCTCCATTGCGGGCCCGTATGCCGCGAGCGGCGTGAGCGAAACGCATCTGCGCAAGCGGGTGTTCAGCTGCCGTCCCGCGACGGCCGTGGCGGAACGCCCCTGCGCCCAGTCGATCGTCACCCGCCTTGGCTCGCTGGCGTATCGTCGTCCGCTCACGGACGAGGACCGGGCCGGGCTGCTGTCGCTGTACGACACCGAGCGTCGGCGGGGTGGCACGTTCGAGAACGGCGTGCGGCTCGCGCTGGAAGGCATGCTCGCCAGCCCCGACTTCGTGTTCCGTTTCGAACGGGCCCCGAGTGCGGCGCTCCGCACTGGCAAGTACGCGATCCGGGATCTCGATCTCGCGTCGCGGCTCTCGTTCTTCCTCTGGTCGGCGCCCCCCGACGAAGCGCTGCTGCAGACGGCGCAGCGCGGCGGGCTCTCGCAGCCCGGTGGGTTGGAGCGCGAGGTGAAGCGGATGCTGGCCGACCCCCGGGCCGAAGCGCTGTCGACGCGTTTCGCGGCGCAGTGGCTGCGCCTCCCCGATCTGGACGTGGTTACGCCGGATATCCGGCAGTATCCCGATTTCGACGAACAGCTGCGCAACGCGATGCGTCGCGAGACGGAGCTGTTCTTCGACGATCTCGTGCGCCGCGATCGTCCGGTGCTCGATCTCTACCGCGCCGACTACACCTTCGTGAACGAACGGCTGGCCCAGCACTACGGCATGAAGCAGGTGGTGGGGCCGGCGTTCCGCCGCGTGGCCACGACGGACCCGCTGCGTCGCGGGCTGCTCGCGCAGGCGAGTGTCCTCACGCTCACGTCGCACGCCACGCGCACGTCGGCCGTGGACCGCGGCAAGTGGGTGATGGAGGTGCTGCTCAACAGTCCGCCGCCGCCGCCGCCACCGGGGGTGCCCGACCTCGAAGCGACGCCGGGCACGGTGGGCTCGCGGCCGCTCACGGTGCGCGAGCGGATGGAACAGCACCGCAAGAATCCATCGTGCAGCAGCTGCCACAAGATGATGGATCCCATCGGCCTGGCGCTCGAGCGGTACGACGCCACCGGCAAGGTCCGCCTGCGCGACAACGGCATGCCCGTGGATTCGCGCGGGGAACTGTGGGATGGCAGCACCGCCAACAATGCGGTGGAGTTGCAGAGCGCGCTGCTCAAGCGGCAGGACGCGCTGCTGCGCACGTTCACGCGCAACCTCATGGCCTACGCCGTGGGACGCCGCATGGAAGCCACCGACATGCCAAGCATCCGTCGCATCGTGCGCGATGCCGGGGCGCAGCAGCACCGGATGTCCGCCTACATCCTGGGCGTGGTCAAGAGCCCCGCGTTCCGCATGCAGAAGGTCGAGTCGTCCACCACTGTCGAGAGCGGCGCCCCGGGCGCGGCCTCGCTGCTCCGCTGAGACACACATGGCCAATCTGTTTCGCCATCCCATGCCGCGCCGCACGTTCCTCAAGGGCATGGGCACCATGGTCGCGCTGCCGTATCTCGAGGCGATGATGCCCGTGAACGCACTCGGACGGGTGGGGCACGCCGCGAATCCGACACGCCTGCTGGCGTTCGAGATGGTACACGGTGCCGCCGGCTGTGCCCCGTTCGGGCTCACGGAGCACATGTGGTCGCCACCGACCACCGGGCGCACGTTCGATCTCAGCAAGACGTCGCTCTCGCCGCTCGAGGCGTGGCGCAAATATCTGACGATCGTGAGCAACACCGACGTGCGCATGGCGGAGGCGTACAAGCCGGAGGAGATCGGCGGTGATCACTTCCGGTCGAGCGCGGTGTTCCTCACGCAGGCGCACCCCACGCAGACCGAAGGCTCGAACTACTTCGCAGGTACGTCGCTCGACCAGATGTACGCGCAGCGATTCGGGCAGGCCACGCCGATTCCCAGCATGCAGCTGTGCATCGAACCGCTCGACCGCGCGGGCGGCTGCGCCTACGGCTACTCGTGCATGTACACCGACTCCATCAGCTGGAGTTCGCCCACCGATCCGCTGCCGATGATCCGCGACCCGCGGGTCGCCTTCGAGCAACTGTTCGGTGCCGGCGGGACGCCCGAGGAGCGGGCGCTGCGCAACCGCAGCACGGGCAGCGTGCTCGACTGGATCACGGGCCGCGTGGCGCAACTCAATCGTGAGCTGGGCGCCGGCGACCGCCAGCGCATGGGCCAGTACCTCGAACACATCCGCGAAATCGAACGCCGCATCCAGCAGGTGGAGGCGCGCAACACGTCGGGCGAGGAACGCGACCTGGCGGGCGCCCCGGCGGGCGTTCCCGACAACTTCGGCGACCACGTGAAACTCATGTTCGACCTGCAGGTCCTCGCGCTGCAGAGCGACATGACGCGCGTATTCTCGTTCAAGATGGGGCGCGATGCCTCGGCGCGTGTCTTCCCCGACAGTGGCGTGATGACCGGCTTCCATCCGGCGTCGCATCACGGCAACAATCCGGCGCGCGTGAAGGAGTTCGCGGAGATCAACAAGTACCACGTGAGCCTGTTGCCGTACCTGCTCGACAAGCTGAAGAACACCATGGATGGCGATGTGCCGCTGCTCGATCGCACGACCATCATCTACGGCTCGCCGATGTCCGACAGCAATACGCACAATCACCGCCGGTGCCCGCTCATCCTGCTGGGTGGCGGCCATGGCCTCGCCTCGGGGAACCAACACCTCAAGGCCCCCGATGGCACGCCGATGGCCAACGTGATGCTCAGCCTGATGCACAAGATCGGCATGGATGATCTCACCACCTTCGGTGACAGCACCGGCGAATTCACTTTCTGATGGCGGGAGGCGCGGAGTAGATGAGACACGTAGTCATCACGGCGCTCGTGCTGCCGATGCTGCTGCTGCCCCACGCGCCGCGTGTGGCAGGACTTTTCTCGAACGACGGCGTGGTGTTGGCCGCACGGGCGGCCGCCCCGGTGGCCGATGCGGCCATGCAAGGCGACCTCACGGCGCTGCGCACGCTGCTGGCGCGGGGCGTGGATGTAAATGTCCCGCAGGGTGACGGGATGACGGCGTTGCACTGGGCCGCGCAGCGCGGCGACTCGGTCATGTCGGGGCTGCTGCTGCGCGCCCGCGCCTCGGTGCGCACGGCCACCCGTGTCGGCGCGTATCAGCCACTGCATATCGCCAGCAGCGCCGGGAGCACGGCCATCGTGAAGCAGTTGCTCGCGGCGAGGGCGGATGTGCGTGCCGTCACCAGCGAAGGGGTCACGCCGCTGCATCTGGCGGCGATGTCCGGCGTTGCGGGTACCGTCACGGCGCTCGTGAAGGCCGGCGCCGACGTGAATGCCCTCGAGCCGGGATGGAACCAGTCGCCGCTCATGCTGGCGGCGGCCCGCGGCCGGACCGACGCGGTTCGCGTTCTCATGAAGGCCGGCGCCAACCCGTCGCTGGCCGCGCGCACGATGGACATCATGGCGAGTGCCGCGCAGGACCGGCAGGCGAAGATGCGACGGGATGCCGTGCTGCAGAAACTGCGCGAACAGCAGGGGCAGGCCAACAATCCCAATTGGATACCCACGCCGGAGCAGGTGCAGGCGGCGGTCAAGGCGTCGCGCGAAGTCGAACAGGCCGCCGCCTCGGCGCAGGCCATCGCGGGTGTCCGCGATGCGACGGCCGCCGAGGAGGCCCGCCTTGCCGCCCAGGGCGGGCGCGGGCTCGACGACGACAACCCGGCGTACAATGAGATGATGGGGGTGCAGGGTGGCCTCACCGCGTTGCTGCTGGCGGTGCGGGAAGGCGAGATCGAAACCACCATGGCGCTCCTCGACGGCGGCGCGAACATCGATCAGGTGAGCGCGGGTGATCGCACCAGTCCGCTGCTCATGGCCGCCATCAACGGCCACTACGATCTCACGCTGGCCCTGGTGAAGCGCGGGGCCAATCCGAACCTCTACAGCGACGCCGGGGCCGGTCCGCTGTTCGCCGTGCTCAACAAGGAATGGGCGCCGAGCACGCGCACGCCGCAGCCGGCGTTCCAGCTGCAACAGCAGGCCACATACCTCGAGGTGGTGAAGGCGCTGCTCGACGCGAAGGCCGATCCCAATGCGCGCCT
>DCZC01000139.1 GCA_002331565.1 Gemmatimonas sp. UBA2094 | reverse complement strand
CCGTGCTGCGCGGCCGTGTGCTGCGCGGCGCCGGCGTGTGCGAATCGTGGGTGGGCACAGCGCTTCAGCCGGCCGTCCGCGATGCGCTCACCCGCATGCGCACGTCGCGGCGGCCACAGGTGGTGGAGGCCAGCGGAGAGCAGCCGTTCGTGGCGGTGTTGCCGGTGGGCGCCGGCACTCAGCTTGTGGGAGCGCTCATCATGGCCGGCGACATCCGCAATCCGTTCACTGCCCTCGACGACGACTTCCTGCTCGCACTTGGGCAGCAGGTGGGCGCTGCGCTCGATCAGTGGTCACTCGACCGCCAGCTCGCCGACCGCACGCGAGCACTGGAGCGGCTCTCCGCGCGCATGCTGCGTCAGCACGAGGAGGAGCGCCGCCGCCTGTCACGTGAGTTGCACGACGAAACCGCGCAGGTGTTCTCCGCCGTGAAGATGCAGCTGGAGGCGTTGCGCGGGTCGCTCGCCGACGGGGCCGCGCCGCGACTCGATCGGCTGCTGTCATTGGTGAATACGGGGATCGCGAGCATCCGGCAGGTGACCAGCGATCTCCGCCCCACGTTGCTCGACGACCTGGGGCTGCGCCCCGCGCTGCATTCGTTGGTGACGGATTTCACCGAGGGCAGCGGCCTGCGCGCCACATTCTCGGCGCCGGCCACGCTTCCCACATTGTCAGGCGACGCGGATCTTGCGGTGTTCCGGGGCCTGCAGGAATCGTTGTCGAACGTGGTGCGCCACGCCGAAGCGACGCAGGTGGACGTCACGGTGACGGTGAGCGGCGACTCGCTCACACTCAGCGTGCAGGACAACGGCCGCGGATTCCCCACGTTGCGCGGGGGGCGGCTCCGCGACACCGATCATCGCATGGGACTCACCGGCATGCGCGAGCGGCTGCTTGCTGCCGGTGGCTCCTTGCACATCGCCAATCGAGTGCCGGGGGCGGAGGTGGAGCTCACGGTACCGACACCTTCCACGAGCCTATGACCGCCCCAGCCACGCCCCGCATCCGCGTTCTCATTGCCGACGACCACGCACTGGTGCGCGAAGGGCTGCGGTATGTGCTGGACGCTGACCCGCAGATCGAGGTGGTGGCCGAGGCGTCCAACGGCCGCGCGGCGGTGGAGCTGGCGCTCGAACATCGCCCCGATGTGGTGGTGCTGGACATCACGATGCCCGAGGAAACCGGGCTCAAGGCAGCGGGCCGGCTGCGAGAACTGCTGCCGGGCGCGCGGGTGCTCCTGCTCAGCATGCACGATCAGGGCGAGTACGTGCGCGAGGGGATGCGCATCGGAACACACGGCTATCTGCTCAAGGACTCGGCCGGCGAGGAGCTGCGCGCCGCCATTCGCGCCGTGCATGCGGGTGGGACGTTTTTCAGCCCCGCCGTGGTGCGGCGGCTGTCGTCGGCGGATGCCGTGCCGGAGAACAGCACCGCCATCCAGCTCGAGCAGCTCACGCCGCGCGAGCGGGACGTGTTGGGGGGCGTCGCGCGCGGGCTCACGAACAAGGCCATCGCAGCGGAACTCGGCATCAGCCGTCGCACGGTGGAGGCGCACCGCGAGAGCCTCATGAAGAAGCTGCAGATTCACTCGGTCGCCGGCCTGACGCGCTTCGCGCTCGAGGCGGGGATCGCGGAAAACGGGTGAGCTGATCGCCACGTGACTCCAGTGACCACACCCTCGATGGGACCGCTGCAGCCAGTGATGGCCGCCCGTTGGTGCGGGCGCGCATCATTGTTGGCCCTCCTGGTGCTGGTGCCAGCGTGTGGTAGCCTCCGATCCGCTCCCGCCCTCATCCCCGCGGCGTCCGCGCGCCCGCCTGTGCCAGCGTTGGGCATCACGTCCGACCCGCCCGCCGGCGAGACAGTGGTGGCGCCGCCAGCCGCCCCCGCCACCCGCGACGAGGTCGTGCGTACGGCGCTGTCGGTGTTCGGAGACTCCACGGTGGGCACCATGGCGGACTCCTTTGGCGATGAGCCGGTGTGGGATCTCGATGTCCGCTCGTACGAAACTCACGACCGGGTCGAGCACTATGTCGCGCTTTTCTCCAGCAAGGCGCGCGAGCGGTTCACCTCGCGGCTTTCGCGCGGGACGCGCTACGAGCCCATGATCCGGGCCAAGTTGCGTGCGAGCGGCATGCCGGAAGACCTCACGTATCTCGCGCTCATCGAGAGCGGGTACGACCCGCACGCCTATTCCCGCGCGGCGGCCGTGGGGATATGGCAGTTCATGAGCAGCACGGCACGCGACGTGGGAATGCGGGTGGACTGGTGGATGGACGAGCGACGGGATCCGGCGCGCGCCACCGATGGGGCCATCCGGTTCCTCGGCTTCCTGCACAGGCAGTTCGGCTCGTTCTATCTGGCCGCCGCCGCCTACAACGGCGGACCGGGGCGCGTGTCGCGCGGGCTGACCCGGTTTGCCGAAGAACTGGAGGGCGCGGCAGGCGAAGACCGGTTCTTCGCACTCGCGGAACAGGATTTCCTGCGGGTCGAGACCAAGAATTACGTGCCGCAGTTGATCGCCGCGGCGCTTGTGGCCAAGAAGCCTGGGCAGTACGGGCTGCGGATCGATACGCTCCCCGTCTACGAGTACGACTCGCTACGGGTGGCGCCGGGGACCAGTCTGGCCGCCTTGGCCACGGCCGGGAGCCTGCCCGGCAACGCGCTGAAGGATCTCAATCCGGCGTTGCTCCGGGGAATCACGCCCCCTGACGCCGAAATCTGGCTGCGTGTGCCCGTGGGGAGCGCGGAGAAGCTGCGGGCAGCGATCGACACCGTGCGTCCCGATGCCTTGCGGGGGTTCCGGGCGGTGCGGGTGGAAGTCGCCGCGTCGGCGAGCCGTGTTGCCAGCCGACACGGCGTCTCGCTCAAGCAGCTTCGCTGGTTCAATCCGAACTGGCGAATCTCGCGGCAGGGCAAGTTGACGGCGGGGCAGACGCTGCGCGTGCCAACGGACGCGGCGCTGACCTACGCGCGCGAGCTCCCCGATCCGTCACTGGAGAAATTCGGCGGCGCAGCCGGCACGAAGGGCCTGACCGCGCGCGGGGTTCATGTGGTGCGGCGGGGGGAGACGTTGGGTGCCATTGCCCGGAGGTACGGGCTCACGGAATCGCAGCTCAAGTCGATGAACGGGCTTCGTGGCACCCGCATTCTGGCGGGGCAGACGCTGCAGATCCGTAAATCCACAGGCGCTGACCGTTCTGTCAGAAATGTGACCAAGGCAGGGTCGTCCGGCGGGCCAGGAGCGTCCGGCGTCAAAGGGAAATCACAAAAACCCCGTGTGAAGAAGTCTGTGAAAAAGTCCGGGGTGGCCAAGAAGAAGGCGGCCTCGAAAGTACATCAGGCCGCCTCTCCTAAATTACGTAAGAACAAGTGATTGGCTATTGGAGTATACCGCGACCTCGATAGCCCTTGATCACAAGGCTTTCGTAGCCGTTCGCGGGGTCCTGCCCCATCGCGAGCGCGCGGCCGACGGCAACCGGCCCGCGGTTGTACACGAGCAGGGCCAGCTTGAGATCGCCCTTGTTTTCGCGGATCAGCGCCCGAAGGTACTTGAAGCCGATGCGCAGGTTCACGTCGGCCGTGAGGAGCTGCTCGCGAGTCACGTGGGGCTCGAAAAAGCGCGCTGTGGACGGCATGAGCTGGGTGAGCCCGAGCGCTCCCGCCGGACTTTCGGCCTTGGTGTCGAACACGCTTTCCACTCGCACCAAGCGGAACCCCAACTCGGGCTCGATCCCTGCCGTGATGGCGGCGTCGTAAATACGACGGGCCAAATCGGGTTTGATGCGGTACTTGGCGCTGTAACCGTAAATGCGGTGCCAGCGATTGAGCGACTCGTGGCGCTCGGTAAGTCGCGGGTCGGTACCGAAGGCAAACGACGGACCCTTGGCTCCCTCGTCGCGCTTCAGCAGGTCGCCAGGGCGCTTCCACGGCGACGCCGCGTTGGCGGACAACGTGGGGAAGAGCGTCGTGCGCGGCCCCGCGAGGGGGCTGTTGCCCGTGGCGGCGACGGTGGTCCCGCGGGCAGCGGCCGCGGCGGTACCAGCGCCCGGGGGCACCTCCGCGCGCGGCTTCACCATCATCACGCCGACGAGTACTGCTGCCGACGTCACCACCATCAGTCGCATGCGGCGCGCTGTCTGCCGGCGATCCATCCGCCGGCGCCGTACGATCGCCGCCTTTCGTGAAGCTCTATCGATTGGGTCGTGCATGGGCCCTCTCGTTCTGCAGGTCACTCACGGACTGCTGATGAAGTCGCCCTTCGTACCGCCGCGTTTCTCGCGCAGTACGACGTCGGAAATCACCATCGTCCGGTCGACCGCCTTGGCCATGTCGTAAATCGCCAGCAGCGCCACGGACACGGCGGTCAACGCTTCCATTTCCACCCCGGTCTGGGCGGTGGTCCTGACAAGCCCCTCGACCCGACAACCGGGCAGGGCCTCATCGAGAGTAACCAGGACCTCGATCCCCGACAACGGGAGCGGGTGACAGAGGGGGACGAGCTCAGCTGTGCGTTTTGCGGCCTGCATTCCGGCCAGTCGGGCCACCGGAATGACGTCGCCCTTCTTCAACCCATTGTCACGTATGAGGTTGAACGTTTCCTGGTGCATGCGGATGACGCCCGTGGCAACGGCCGAACGTACGGAAATCGGCTTGTCGCCTACGTCCACCATCTGAAAATTTCCTGCCCGGTCGAGGTGCGAAAGCTCGCGCGTGACCCCGGCGGGGAGGTCCGGTTGGGCGGCGCCGGCGGCGCTCGGGTGCTCTGTCATGACGCGGGTCGGAGTCGGAAAGGGGTTACGGCGCCATGACGCGATGCATGTCGCGCAGCAGGGAAGCGGTGAGCAGGTTGGGACTCACGTTGTTCTGCGCCTTTGCCTTCGCGGCTTCCACGATGGGGAGCACCGAGGCGGCGCGACGCGCGTCGATGTCGCGTCCGGCGTGCACGAGCTGCTGCGTGCGCGCATGCAACAGATGGGTCAGGGCATCGAGGGTGTCGCTGAAGGCGCCGCGCGCACCGGCTACTCCCTGTCTGGCGGCGGCCTTCACCTGGAGCGCGACCCCATCGGGGGTGCGGGGGGCAACGGCCGCTTCGAGCAGCAGGCGGGCGTTCGCGAATGCCGCGCTCATGCTGTCGCCGGCAAATAGGGCGCCGGGCGCACCGTTCGCGCGCGCCAGCAGTTCGTCGCGAGGGGTGCGCGACAGCTTCCGCTCCACCACGGCGTCGGCAAGAAACGCCTCCATGTCGGCGCGCGGCAGGGCGGGTACCCGCACCGACACCACGCGCGACTTGATGGTGGGGAGCAGCGCCCCGGGTTCGCTGGTCGTGAGGATGAGCGTGACGCCCAGCGGCGGTTCCTCCAGCAGCTTGAGGAAGGCATTGGCGGCCTGATCGGCGCCTTCCTGTGATACCATGCGCTCGGCGTCGCCCACCACGAACACGGTACGTGATGCCATGGCCGGCCTGCTGGCGGCCATGTTCACCAAGGCGCGAATGGTCGCGACGTAGATGCCTTCGGTGCCGGGCGGTGGTGCGTACAGTCCCTCGGCCTCCACGCGTTCGGCCACCGCTTCGGCCAGATCCGCCTTGACGTCCGCCGTCGAGGCGTCGCCGTCCTTGAGGCGCGGCCGCGGAAAGAACCAGTGGAGGTCGGGGTGCATCCCGCGCTCGGTGTAGCGGCAGTGCTGGCAGGCGCCGCACGGCTCGGGGAGCCGCTCACGTGTGGCCCGTTCGCAGAGCAGGTACTGCCCCAGCCAGAGCGCCAGCCGCTGTTTGCCCACTCCGCGCCCACCTTGGAGCAGCAAGCTGGCCGGCAAGCGGCCGTCGCCGGCCGCGGCGGTGAGACGGGAACGGATGGCGTGGTGGCCGTAGAGCGGGCGGAAGGGCATGCGGGGAAAATAACGAGGGTGAGGGCGGGTGCTCGAACCGTGGAAGCTCGGACCGCGGAAGCCCGGACGGAGGGGAAGGCGCCCGCGGGTTACTCCGCCACGCCGCACTCACCAGATTGGCGGGGTACCCGGCCAGCGCCCGCCGAGCTCGCGCCGGTCCGGTGCGCCGTTCCGCTCGCGCGGTAACCGCTTTCTCCCCCGACACCATGCTCCGTTTCGCTGCCCTCCTCCTTCTCGCCGCGCCGGCCCTGCTCGGCGCGCAGGTGCGCGCCCGTGCCCTCGGGCTGGCGCCAGGCATCTTTGCCACCGGCACCAACAACGCCATCACCGACGTCGCCGGGGTGAAGGTGGGGCACGCCACGGTCAGTGAGGGCGATTCGCTCCGGACCGGGGTCACGGCCATCGTCCCGCATGGCGGCGACCTCTTCCGCGATCGCGTACCGGCGGCGCTGCACGTGGGCAACGGATTCGGGAAGCTGCTGGGCGTGACGCAGCTGCGGGAACTCGGGGAAATCGAAACGCCCATCGTGCTTACCTGCACCCTCTGCATCTGGCAGGCGGGGGATGCGCTGGCGCAGTGGATGTTGGCGCGGCCCGAGAATGCCTCCGTGCGGTCCATCAACCCGGTGGTTGGGGAGACCAACGATGGGCAGCTCAACGCCACGCGCTCGCGGGTAGGGATCGGCCGCGCGGTGCGGCAGGCGCTGGACGCCGCGGCCCCGGGGCCGGT
>DCZC01000048.1:1374-3025 GCA_002331565.1 Gemmatimonas sp. UBA2094 | reverse complement strand
AGCGCCCGTGCATCTGCCGACCGCCTCGCCGACAGCACGGCCACGTCGGCGACCGCCGCCGCGCCGCGCGTGCGCGTCCGCGTACGCACCGTGGCCGACACGGAGCGCGAATTCACGCAAGCGGTGGCGCGTCTCGCCGACTTCCTCAGCATCATCGGACTCATTGCCCTGCTGCTCGGTGGCATCGGGGTGGCGAGCGGCGTGAACGCCTTCGTGTCGTCGAAGATCGACACCGTGGCCGTGCTGCGCTGCCTTGGCGCCACGAGCCGACAGGTGCTCGCGCTGTACGTCGTGCAGGCCGCCGCCATGGGCTTCGTTGGTGCCACCGCCGGCGCCGCCCTGGGCATCGCCGTACAGTTCCTGCTGCCGCGCGTGATGGGCGATTTCCTGCCGGTCGACGTGACCATCGCCCTCGAACCCATCCCGCTGCTGCTGGGGCTCGCCACCGGCGTGTGGGTGTCGCTCGTGTTCGCACTGCGCCCGCTGCTGGCACTGCGGCGCGTGTCCCCGCTGCAGGCCATCCGTCGCAATGCCGATCCCGCGTCGCTGCCGAGTGAGTGGCGGGACGTGGCGCGACTCGTGGTGGATGCGCTGCTGGTGGGGAGCATCGTGGCCATCGTGCTCTCGCGCGTCGAATCGTGGCGCGACGGGCTCGCCATGACGGGCGGCATCATCGGCGTGGTGGTCGTGCTGTGGCTCGCGGCCACCGCCATGATCGCGCTCGCGCGTCGCAGCACGCACCCCACGTGGCCGTTTCCGCTGCGACAGGGCATTGCCAACCTGCACCGCCCCGCCAATCAGACGCGCGCGGTCACGCTGGCCCTCGGCTTCGGCGCATTCCTGTTGAGCACGGTGTATCTCGTGCAGGCCAACCTGTTGAGCCGCGTGCAGACCACCGCCGATGCGGCCGCCGGCAACCTGCTGCTGTTCGACGTGCAAGACGATCAGGCGGCGCCGCTCGACTCCATCCTGCGCGCGCGCCACTACCCCATCGTGCAGCAGACGCCCATCGTGACGATGCGCGTGGAAGCGATCAACGGCGTGCCAGTCACCACGCTGCAGGCCGACAGCACCGTGCGCCGCGCCGGCTGGGTGCTGCGGCGCGAGTACCGCAGCACCTATCGCTACGAGACGCAGGAGTCGGAGCAGCTCACGGCCGGTACGTGGTTCCCCGACTCCGCCACACGCGAGGCCGAGCGTGCGGCGGCGCCGGACAGCCCGTACCAGATGTCACTCGAAACGGGCGTGGCCCGGGACATGGGCGTGGGGATCGGCGACACGATCGTGTGGAACGTGCAGGGGGTCCCTGTATCGACGGTGCTCACGAGCACGCGCGACGTGAACTTCGGGCGCTTCGAAGCCAACTTCTTCGCGGTGTTCGAGCCCGCGGCGCTGCGGCGCGCGCCACAGCAGTACGTGATCGTGGCCAACGTCCCCCGCGGCGCTCCACTTGCCGCCATCCAGCGGGACATCGTGCGACGCTATCCCAACGTGTCCAGCCTCGATCTCACGCTCGTGAAGCAGACCATCGGCAGCATCGTCGATCGCGTCACGCTGGCGATCCGTTTCCTTGGCCTGTTCTCGCTCGCGATGGGAATCCCCGTGCTCTTCAGCGCCGTGGCGGCTACGCGCCGCGCCCGCCTGCGTGAGG
>DCZC01000048.1:971-1197 GCA_002331565.1 Gemmatimonas sp. UBA2094 | reverse complement strand
CATTCTCGGCGCTCATCATCATCGGCCTCGGGGTGCTGCTGCGCACCCTCGGCGCGTCCCGCACCCAGGTGGCGCGCGTGCTGCTGGCGGAATACGGCGCCCTCGGGGCGCTCGGGGCGCTCACCGGCATGGTGCTCAGCTTCGGCGGCGCATGGGCCATCACCACGTTCGTCTTCGAAGACCCGTTCGATCCGGCGGTGCTGCCCACGGTGCTCATTGCGGGAGG
>DCZC01000048.1:608-775 GCA_002331565.1 Gemmatimonas sp. UBA2094 | reverse complement strand
ATGCTGCTGCTCACGATGACCATCGGGCTGCTCACGTCGCGTGACGTGTATCGCGAAACGCCGATGATCGCCATCCGTGAACCGGGCTGACGCGCGCTCCGAGCGCAACGCATGGACGCACGACGGACGAACGCGTGCGTTCAGTTCTTGTGGCGGAACGTGATGCG
>DCZC01000048.1:0-338 GCA_002331565.1 Gemmatimonas sp. UBA2094 | reverse complement strand
CCCGCGAGCGTCGTCAGCACTTCGTGCCCGCTCGGCACCGTCACCCGGAACGTTGCATTCGGCAACACCTCGGTGACCGTCCCTTCGAGTTCAATCGCGTCCTGCTTCCCCATGTATGCGTCGATCCTGTCCCCACGGTGGGACCGGCCCGGGAGTCGTGCCGGCCATGAGTGAGGAAAAAGATATGGCATTCCACTCCGCAAGCCAGCGGAGGCCGGCCCGTGGCAGGTGAGGCCGCGGGGGATATCCTGCTGGTCGGACCGGGCTGGCTGGGGAAGCCGGCGGCCGAGTCGCTGGCGCGCGCCCACGCCGGCCGGGGCCGCGTCGTTGCCGTGTCC
>DCZC01000158.1:30194-38856 GCA_002331565.1 Gemmatimonas sp. UBA2094 | reverse complement strand
TCACGCTTGCTGGTGTCCACCGTGGCGCGCCCCCGCGCAGGGCCGTCGGCCGGATCGTCGCCCGTGCGCATGGGGCGCTTCGCCACCTCACGCACCACGGCGCCGGCGGCATCGAGCACCACGTCGCGCGTGCCGTACTCGTTCACCTGCAGGACGTACGAGAACGGCTTCTCCACGAACGTGACCTTGAAGTACTGGCCGTCGGGCGAGGCGTCGATGCCGCGGATGTATCCCGGTGCGCCGATCTTCTTCACGGCGCGCGTCTTGGTGTTCACGACCGCCAGCTGACCGTTCATGTGGTACGCCACGAGCTCCTTTTCGAAGGGCGTCATCACGAGGTCGGCATATGTTCGCGTCTTGAGCTTGCCGCCTTCGTTCATGCGCACCATCGGACCGGTCGCGAGCACCGGCTCCTTGGGCTCGGGGCCGCGTCCATCAGGCACGAGCACCGTGAGCAGCGATTGGCCGTCGGCGGTCCACTCGGGTGCCGTGACACCCGTGGCGAGCACCGTGCGCGGCGAGACGGCGCGCGCTTTGCCCGTGGCCGCATCGGCCACCCACAGCTGCGTCGCGTCGTCGTAGAGTGCGAAGAAGGCGATTTCCTTGCCGTCCGGCGACCACGCCGGCGCAGCCACGCGGGCACCCGTCGGAGCGCTCACCGTGACCTTCTTGCCGGTGCTCCACTCGGTAACCTCGAAGCCCACGCTGCTGCGCATGGTAAGCGCGCGCTCGCGATTGCCGAGCTGGTCCACCTGGAAACCGCCCAGGTTGTGGTGCGCCTTCCCCACGTACTTGAGCTGCGGCAGCCCATCACTGAGCGGCCGCATGAAGTACTGGCGCGCGCCAGGGCTCGGGTTGGTGAAGCTCACGGTCCTGTCGCGCGGTGCGGTGACGAGCTTCGCGATCGCCTCGGGCGGCGTCACGTAGCCTTCGTCGGCGAGCAGTTCGCCCTTGCTTCCGGGGAGGGGGCCGGCGCCGGTGGTGGGTGCCACCTGGTTCTGGGCCGCAAGCGGCAGCGGCGCCGCGAAGGGGAGCGCGAGCAGGCCGGTCAATGCCAGCGCGCGCAGCGAATCGGAGGAGGACTTCGGCACGGAGTTCGGCCTCGCTACGGTGGGGGGAGAAACCGGGGTGCGCGACGTGATCGCCCGCCCCCGCAACACAACGCAGCGGCGACCGAAAACGCTTGGGAGTCGCCGCGGCGAGGGTGCTCCGCCGCGCTTGGTCCCAGGGATACGTTACAGCGTTGCGCGCGCGCTGTCCTCTCGATTTTGACGGAAGACCGCTTTCATGACCGACCCAACCCCCAATGCGGGCAACGGGACCCCGTCCGACACCGACGCGTCGGCCGGTTCGCTCCCGGTAGCACTGCCGCCCGCCCCGCCGGCGCTGCTGCAGCGTCTCGAAGCGGCCCGGAGCCTCCTGCTCAGAGTCCACCGCGCCCTGCTCGAAGCCGAGCGGGTGCGCTTCGAGAAGGCACGCGGACGCATCCCGAACAACACGGAGTTCCTGCAACTCGTCATCAACGACCCGTGGTTCGACTGGCTGCACCCCATGGCGCAGATGGTGCTGCTCATCGACGAGCGCATGTCCGACAAGAAGTCGCCACTCGGGCGGGACGAAGCACAGTCGTTGTTCGACCGCGCCCGGGCGCTCCTGCGCGCCGATCCGGAGGGCGACGCGTTCCAGCGGCTCTACGCCGATGCACTGCAGCATTCGCCGTCGCTGGCGGTGCTCGCGGGGCAGGTGGCGGCGGCGCTGGCGGGGTAACCTGGCGGTCGCGGACCGACCCTCAAATCCCGAACTCACGACCCGAAACCGTTGAGTTACGGGTCGTGAGTTCGGGCGTTGGGGATCGGGTACTCCGATTTTGGGGACGGGGCGCGCATTTGGTCTGGACCGCGGCTGGTCCACGCCCCATGGTATGGATATGCATCGCGCAGGGCACTCCCTGGCTGCGGTGGTTGCGGCAGGCCTCGCCGCAACACCGCTGGCGACCTCCTGCGTGCGCCCGCAGGCTCCCGCCTACCCGGGGCCTGCTCCGCACGTGGCGTCGTACGCGTCGGCGCACGCGGGCCGCGCACCGGCGCCGACCTTCGTCGCGCAGTTCGATACGCTCTGGACGCGATTCGCGTCGGTGTATCCGTCGTTCGCCTACAAGCACGTGGATTGGCAGGCGCAGCGGGCGAAGTATCGCCCCCGCGCCGAACGGGCGCGCTCGCAGAACGAACTCGTGGCGGTGCTGCTCGCGATGCTCGCCCCGCTGCGCGACCTGCACATCTGGCTGGTCGATCCGCGCGGGCAGGTGGTGCCGTCGTACAAGCCCGGGACGATCGCCAATTTCGACAGCCGGCGTTGGGCGCAGGCGATGCACGACGCCAACTACGTCGCGCGCGCGCCGCAGGTGGGCGACGGCACGGTGGGCGGGTACGCGTACATGAACATCGGCACGTGGAAACAGCCCGTGAACGAGGAGCTGCTCGAGGAGATGCTGCAGCGCGCGCGTGACGCGCAGGGGCTCATCATCGACGTGCGCACCAACGCGGGGGGGAGCGACGCGGTGGCGCTCGCCTTCGCGGGACGTTTCACACGACGTTCCATCGTCGGATCGTACGTGCGCATCAACACCGATGTCCCCGACGTGGAGATGCCGCTCGCGCGCACCGTCGCGCCACGTGGCGGCTGGCAGTTCACGCGCCCGGTTGTGGTGATCAGCGGCCGGGGCGGTTTCAGCGCCACCGAAACGTTTGTCGCCGCCATGCGCACGATGCCGCAGGTCACCGTCATCGGCGACACCACCGGTGGCGCGTCGGGCAATCCGGCCACGTTCGCCCTTGGCAACGGTTGGCAATTCACCGTGCCGCGATGGATGGAGTACGGCCCCGACAGGCAACCCATCGAATGGCGGGGCGTGCCACCGCACATCACCATCGCCTGGACGCCATCGCAATACGACAGTGCGCGCGACCCGCTCATCGATGCGGCCGTGGGGCTGCTTGGCGAGCGTACGGGTGTGTATCGCATGGCACCCGCCGTCTCGCACGAACCCACCGGGAAAGTGTACCCGTGACGTCAGGCCCGGCCAACGTGCCGGTGTGGGACGACCGGCCGTGGACGTCATTGCCTTCGCTGAACGGAAACCTGAGCGCCGACGCGTGCGTGATCGGCCTCGGCGGCTCGGGACTCACGCTCGTCCACGAACTGCTGCAGCGCGATGAGCGGGTCATCGGTCTCGATGCGCACGACGTGGGTGCCGGGGCGGCGGGACGGAACGGCGGCTTCCTGCTCGCCGGTACCTACGACTTCTACCACGACGCCGTCCGGCGGCACGGGCACGACCGTGCAAAGGCCATCTACGGCGCCACCATCGGCGAGATGCAGCGCATGGCGGTGGAGGCACCGGGCACCGTGCGCTTCGTGGGCAGCAAGCGCATCGCCGCTGCGGCGGCGGAGCTCGAGGACTGCCGTGTGCAGTACGACGCACTGCGCGCCGACGGCTGGCCGTGCGAGTGGTACGATGGGCCGGACGGGCAGGGCCTCTTTCTTCCGACCGATGGTGCGTTCAATCCGCTCGCGCGCTGCCGAATGCTGGCCACGTCGGCGCGCCACGAGGGCGCCACGCTGTTCGCGCGCGCGCCGGTCACGGAGATCCGCGGTACGAGTGTGCACACACCGCACGGCGTGGTGCATGCTGGGCGCGTATTCGTTGCCGTGGATGGTCGTCTCGAACAGCTGCTGCCCGAGCTCTCGGGGCAGGTGCGCAGCGCGCGGCTGCAGATGCTGGCCACGGCGCCCACGAACGAGATCACCGTGCCATGTCCCATGTACTACCGCGATGGCTACGAGTACTGGCAGCAGTTGCCCGATGGGCGCATCGCGCTGGGCGGATTCCGTGACAAGGGCGGCGAAGGGGAGTGGACCACCGACGGCACGCCGTCCGCCGTGGTGCAGGCGCATCTCGAGCGTTTTCTGCGCGAATCGTTGAAGGTGCAGGCGCCCATCACGCATCGCTGGGGCGCGCCCGTGGGATACACGCCGACCGGGCTGCCGGTCATCGCCGAGGCGCGTGAAGGGGTTTGGGCGCTGGGCGGCTATTCGGGCACCGGTAATGTGATCGGGGCGCTCGCCGCGCGGGCGGTGGTGGAGGCCGCGATCGATGGCGATGAGCGCGGGGTGCGGCTGTTGCAAAGGACCGGCACTTTCTGAGTCGGGGACATCGCACGGAACGGACAGGATCTCCTGCGTATCGGGGCCCACAGGCGTGCACGGCGTTACATTTGCGCCGATGGCTACCGATCCGTCCGCCCGTCTCCGGCTTCGCCCCGCCACCCCCGCCGACGTCCCCGTCATCCGCGGGCTCATCGAGGGGCTCGCCGAGTACGAAAAGCTCCGCCACGAGTGTCACGCGACCGACGCGTTGTTGCACGACGCGCTGTTCGGCGCGCGCCCCCATGCCGAGGTGGTGTTGGCCGAGTGGGATGGGCAGGTGGCCGGGTTCGCCCTGTTCTTCCACAACTTCTCCACGTTCCTCGCGCGGCCGGGGATCTATCTGGAAGATCTGTTCGTGCGCCCTGAGCAGCGTGGCCACGGCATCGGCAAGGCGTTGCTGATGCATCTGGCGCACGTCGCCGTGCAACGCGGTTGCGGACGACTGGAGTGGTCGGTGCTCGATTGGAACGTCGACGCGATCGGATTTTACGAAAAGCTGGGCGCGCGCGCACAGGATGAGTGGACCGTCTACCGCGTCACGGGCGATGCCCTGACGCACCTTGCTTCGGGACAGACAGGACATGAGTGACACTACCAGGTTGACGCGCCGCGACGTCCTGCGGCTCCTCGCTGCCGGCGTTGCCGGCGGGAGCCTGTTGCCGCATATCGCCTACGCCGACGCGACGCCGTCGCTGCCGCGCATCGACCGCATGGGCCTGCAGCAGTACACGGTGCGCCGCGCGCTCGCCAAGGACATCGAGGGTACCATCGCCGCCATTGCGAAGACCGGCATTACGGAGCTCGAGTTCTTCGATATGTTCGGCAAGGACGTGGCCTGGTGGAGCACGCTCCTCAGGAAGTTCAACCTCACGGCGCCGTCGACCCACGAAGGGCTGCCCAAGACCGACGAGGAGTGGGGTCCGATCTTCGATCGCGCACACGGCATGGGGCACACGCTCGTCGTGGTACCCTCTGTGGGCAACGAATACCGCGGCAGCAAGGCCAACTGGATGAAGCTCGCCGACCGCCTCGACAAGGGCGCCGCGAAGGCCAGGGCCGCCGGGCTGCAGTTCGCCTATCACAACCACGACTACGAGTTCGCGCCGGTGGAAGGCACGACCGGCTACGAGATCCTCACCACGAACACCGATGCGATCGCGGTGAAACTCGAGATGGACATCTACTGGACGGTGAAGGGCGGTCAGGATCCGCTCGCCCTCATGAAGCGCTGGCCCAACCGCATCGTGGCGGTGCACGTGAAGGACGCCGGCCCTGCACCCGAACGCAAGATGATGGACGTCGGCGCGGGTACCATCGACTTCAAGACCCTCCTTGCCACCGGTCGCAAGCAGGGGTTGCAGCACTGGTTCATCGAACACGACACCCCCGCCGATCCCATCGCGTCCATCACGGCCAGCGCGGCCGCGTTGAAGAAGCTCTGACCGACGTCCGATCGTCCCTCTCGAGGAATCTCGCGTGACCCTTCGTTCGAAAGTGGCGCCGCAGTATGACGTGATCGTGGTGGGCTCGGGTGCCGGTGGCGGTATGGCCGCCTACCAGCTGTCGGTGAACGGTCTCAAGGTGCTGTTGCTGGAGGCCGGGCGTGATTACGACCCGGTCACCGAGACCCCCATGTTTCAGACGCCCAAGGACGCGCCGCTGCGCGCTGCGGGCGGTGCAGACAAGCCGTTCGGGTTCTACGACGCCACCGTAGACGGCGGCTGGCGGGTGCCCGGTGAGCCATTCACCACGGCGCCGGGCTCGCAGTTCAGCTGGTGGCGCGCGCGCATGTTGGGCGGCCGCACCAATCATTGGGGGCGCATCTCGCTGCGCATGGGGCCGTACGACTTCAAGCCGAAGAGCCGTGACGGCCTGGGTGAAGACTGGCCCATGACGTACGAGACACTCGCGCCGTACTACGACAAGACCGAGATGCTCATCGGCGTGTACGGCGGCGACGACGACCTCGAGAATACGCCCCGGTCGTCACCCGGTGTGTTGCAGCCGCCGCCGGCGGCGCGCACGTACGAACTGCTCGCCAAGCAGGCGAGTGATCGTCTCAAAATCCCGTGCATCCCTGCTCATCGCGCGGTACTGACACAGCGACAGGATTCATCGCGGCTGCCGGCCAAGCTGCACCCGGGCAACAAGCTCGCCCAGCGCGTGCTCAAGCAGAGTATGGACCAGCGCATGGCGTGCTTCTACGCCACCGACTGCGGACGTGGCTGCAGCATCAAGGCCAACTTCCAGAGCACCACCGTCCTCATTCCGCCGGCCATGGCCACCGGCAACGTCACGCTTGTCACCGATGCGATGGTACGCGAAGTCACGGTGGACAAGCAGGGACGTGCTAACGGCGTGCACTACATCGACAAGCTCACGCGCGAGGATCACCACGTGACCGCCAAAGTGGTGGTGCTCGCGGCGAGCGCGTGTGAAACGTCGCGCATCATGCTCAACTCCAAGAGCACGCTGTTCCCCAACGGCATCGCCAACGGCAGCGGTGTGGTGGGCAAGTACCTCATGGACACGGTGGGCGCCGGTATCTCGGCGCAGATCCCACGCCTCGAAGGTCTGCCGCCCATCAACGAAGACGGTACCGCCGGCATTCACCTGTATATGCCTTGGTGGCTATACGGTGAGCAGAAAGCGGGCAAGATGAACTTCGCGCGCGGCTATCATATCGAGTTCGGCGGCGGGCGTGGTATGCCGGGCCCCGGCATCTTCGGCGGCCTCGAGTCGTTTACCCGTGGCGCCTACGGCCGAAAGTTCAAGGAGGAGGCGCGCCGCTACTACGGCTCGTTCATGTACTTCGACGGCCGCGGCGAGATGATCCCCAACGAGGATTCCTACTGCGAGCTCGATCCGGTGCAGGTGGATCAGTGGGGAATTCCCGTGCTTCGCTTCCACTGGAAGTGGTCGGAGCACGAGACCAACCAGGCGGCGCACATGGTCAAGACGTTTGCCGAGATCGTGGAACAGATGGGCGGCAAGGTGCAGGGCACCCTCCAGACGGATGGCAGCAAGGCCATCGCGACCGGCGGATCCATCATCCACGAAGTCGGCACCGTACGCATGGGCAGCGACCCGAAAAAGTCGGTACTCAACGAGTTCGGGCAGGCGTGGGAAGTGAAAAACCTGTTCGTCACCGACGGCGCCTCGTTCGTGTCCAACGCCGACAAGAACCCCACGTTGTCCATCCTCGCGCTGGCGTGGCGGAGCTGCGACTACATCGTCGACGAAATGAAGAAGGGGACGATCTGATGAACGACGAAACCAAGTCCACCTCCCGCCGAGACGCGCTCAAGGTGATGGCGGCAGCCGCGGTCGTGCCGATGCTGCCCCCCACTGCCGATGCTACGCCGGCCGCTGCTGCGGTGCCGCGCGACATGTTGCCGGTGCTCGACGACCAGCAACGACCGGTGAAGCGCAAAGGGCCACGCGGGACGCCCAGCGATCCCGTGCTGCAGGTGGCAAGGCCCGACTGGCCCATGAAGCTGTCGCAGCGCGAGCTGGTCACGCTGGCGGCGTTGTGCGACATGATCATCCCGGCCGATGACAAGAGCCCCGCGGCGAGTACGGTGGGCGCGCATCACTACATCAACGAGTGGGCGAGCCGGCCGGGTGGCGACACGTCGCTGGTGCGCGTGCGCGGTGGCCTCGTATGGATCGATCGCGAAAGCCAGACGCGGTTCGGCAAGCGATTTCATCTGGCCACCACCGCACAGCGTGCGCAGATTTGCGACGATATCTGCTACCTACCCAGGGCCGCGCCGGCACACGTCTTCGCCGCGCAGTTCTTCGACACGATCCGCGACCAGACCGCCACCGCGTTCTACACCACTCCGCAGGGCTGGAAAGACCTCGGCTACATCGGCAATGTCGCGCTGCCGAAGTTCGAAGGCCCGAACGCCGCGGTACGAAAGCAGATCGGGGTAGAGTAGTTGCCCCTTCACGAGCATACGATGATCCATCGCCGCCGCTCCGCCCTCGTCGCCATATGCTGCATCGCCCTCGCGGGCCCGATGGCTCCCGCACACGCCCAGCCTGCTACGACACCGTTGTGGTCCGGCCGGTTCGATGTGGCGCCAGACAAAGCGCTGCTCGCGTGGGGCTCGTCGTTCGCCTTCGACCGACGGATGTTCGAGGATGATGTCACGGGGAGCCTCGCGTGGGCCGCTGCGCTGTCGCGGGCCGGTGTGTTGAATGCGACCGAGGCAGCGGCCATCCGTAACGGACTCGCGGCCATTCTCGAGCGGGGTCGGACCGACCCGTCGTTTCTGTCCGGCAGTGACGAGGATGTGCATTCCTTCGTGGAGCGTGTGCTCATCGAGCGGATCGGTGAGCCGGGGCGCCGGTTGCACACCGGGCGCTCCCGCAACGATCAAGTGGGCGTGGACGTGCGCCTGTACGTGCGCCGGCGCATCCCCGAGGTGCAGCGCTCGCTGCTGGGGGT
>DCZC01000158.1:29624-29906 GCA_002331565.1 Gemmatimonas sp. UBA2094 | reverse complement strand
CTGGCTGGCTCATGCGCAGGCGCTCCGACGTGACGTCGAACGCTTCGACGCCGTGCGCGCCGAGGCCGATGCGCTGCCTCTCGGGTCGGGCGCCATCGCCGGTACCAATTATGCGGTGGACGTGCAGTTCATCGCGCAGCAGTTGGGGTTCTCCCGCGTCGTAGCGAACAGCATCGACGCCACGTCCGACCGGGACTACGTGAGCAGCTTTCTGCACGCATCGGCACTCACGATGGTGCACCTCAGCCGACTCGCCGAAGACGTAGTGCTCTTCACGGGCGA
>DCZC01000158.1:957-29388 GCA_002331565.1 Gemmatimonas sp. UBA2094 | reverse complement strand
ATGCCGCAGAAGAAAAATCCCGATCCCATGGAGTTGGTACGGGGCAAGGCGGGGCGCACCATCGGCCATCTCACGGCGATGCTCAGCATCATGAAGGGATTGCCGAGTGGATACAACAAGGACCTGCAGGAAGACAAGGAAGCCCTGTTCGATGCCGAAGACACCGTGATGGGCTCCGCCAGTGCGGCCGCGACGGTTGTCCGCACCCTCACGCTCGATCGGGCTCGTACGGCACGCGGAGCGTCGGGATTCCTGCTGGCCACCGACGTCGCCGACTATCTGGTGACGAAGGGTGTGCCCTTCCGCACCGCGCATGAAACGGTGGGAGGGATGGTGCGCGATCTGCTGCGCAAGCAGAGGACCTTCGAGGATCTCAGCCCGGCCGAATGGCGCGCGTTCCACCCGCAGTTTGGTGCCGACGTGATGCGTGTCGTGACGGCGCAGGCCTCGGTGCGCGCGAAACGTTCGCCCCAGTCCACCAACCCGGAAGCGGTGCAGGCGCAACTCGCCGAGTTGCGCACGTGGCTCGGCGCTCAGCGCGCGAGCCGCACCATGTGATCGAAGTCCGAGTCGGTCTGCTCACCCAGCGCCCGCTTCGCGATGTAGCCGCCGATGACGGGGCCGTGCTTGAAGCCGTGTCCCGATCCGCCGCCGGCCAGAAGCACGTTCGCCATCTCCGGATGCCGGTCGATGATGAAGTGTTCGTCGGCGGTGTTCTCGAGCTGGCACACCCGTGACTCGGTGATCGGCTGATTCGCCAACGAGGGAAAGCGCTGCGCGAGATACGCCCGCGCGCGGCGGACTTCGGTGGCACTGATGACGCGCTCGTCCACATCGGGATCAAAACTCGTCGTCCCGCTCGTGGGGCACACCTTGAATCCACGGCCGTCGATGCTGGCGAACCCGTAGTAGCGTTCTTCCGAGAAGTTGGGGAAGTTGGGGAACGCGAGGTGCTGATCTCCGGCGGGCAAGCCGAAGTACAGGACATCACGCCCCGGGACCTGGATGCGCGCCCCCAGCACTCCCGGGAAGAGCTTGGGAAGCCATGGACCACACGCGAACACGAAGGCGTCGGCGGTGAGCCGTGACCCATCGTCCACCCTGAGGTCCACGAGCCGACCGCCAGTCACCGTGCCGGGCTGCACACGTGCCACGCGCAGTGTGCCGCCCGCTTTCACGAACGCCTGCGAAACCGCGAGCATGGCCTGTTTGGCGCGAATTACCATCGCACCAGGCTCGAGGAGTCCCACGCCCATCCCATCCGGATTCATCTGCGGATAGCGCTTCCGCATCTCACCGTCGGTCAGGGCTTCAAACGGCACGCCAAGTGTGGTGAGGGTACTCTGGGTCGCCTTGAGCGAGGGCGTCCAGTCGGGCGCGAGCTGCAGGCGGCCGGTCGGATTGAGCAGGGCCACACCGAATTGCTGCTCTCGCTCGCGCCATGCCGTCATGGCCCGAAGGGCCGACCGTGCGTACAGCAGACGGTCGCCGTAGCCACAGCGGATTTGCCGCGTCTCGTCGCCCGACGTCGCGCGCGAATTGCCGGGGCCGTACGCGTCGACGAGCGTGACGTCGTGCCCCATCTCGCGCAGGTGCAGCGCCGTCCACCCGCCGAAGGCACCGGCGCCGATGACGACGACCGACGAGCGCTGGTTTGTGCGAATGGCCGGCGCGGACACGGGACGTACCGACGCCGGGACAAGTCCGGCCCGGTCGAGTGCGGCGAGGCCGAGCGGTGCGCTCATGGCGTGGAGAAAGGTGCGGCGTTGCATGGTGGAGAGGGCGGTGGGAGGCGGAAGGCGACGTCAGTCGATCGGAATATGCGACTCGCGCCCCAGCACCGTTTCGGCGCGACGCGAGCGGAACAACGGAAAGAACATCTGGTGATACCATCGTTCGGGGCCGTGCCGCCGGTCGTCCTTGAGGCCGAACGCGGGCGGATACTGGCGCGTGATGCGCGCGGTGCCGAACAACACATCCCACAGGAACAGCAGGTTGCCGTAGTTCCCCATGTAATGCCCGATGCCGTCATCCTGCGTGAGCGCATGATGGGCGAAGTGGGTGGCCGGGGTGGAGATGATACGCTCGAGCAGCCAGGCCACCGGACGCAGTGCACGATGGCGGTACAGCCAGCGGTCCCACCGGATCGCCGAATGGGCGCCGATGATGACCGCGAGCTTCACCACGCTGTAGCCCACGAACACCCACCCGAAACCGAGGTACAACAGTGCTCCGCTGAACCAAAGGCCAGGCATCAGCGCGTAGTAGAACGCATTGTTGCGATACACCACGCGCACGCTCATGTACGCGGCCGAGTGATGCGCCCGGTGCAGTGGCCACATAACCGACGTATGCGACAGACGGTGCCACCAGTACTGCGTCAGATCGTCAGCAAGCAGCAGCAGGACCACCATCTGCCACCAGGGCCAGTCGGCCCATGCATCACGCAGCTGGGGAATCACCCAGCCGCAGAGCGCCTTCGACGCGGCGAACACCGATCCGGAGATGAGTGGGAACGTGACCCCCACTGCCACGTCGAGCCGGTTGTCTTCGGCCGAGGCGCTGCCGGGGAAGAAGTGCCCCATGGCCAACTCGGCGACCGCGAAGAGCGCGAAGATGGCGGTGACAGCCAGAAGTTGGGCGTTCTGCAGGTCGAGTGACATGAGTAGGCGATGGCGTTGTTGTGGCTACCGGATCATCGCTGCCAGATGATCCGGCCGCGCGACATCGTCAGCACGGCCTCACCGTGGAGCAGGGCGCGCGGGGCATCGCGCAACGGGTCGACGGAGAGCACGGAGAGGTCGGCCCGTTTCCCGACCGAAATCGTGCCACCGTCGAGTTCGTCGAACGCAGCCCAGGCACTCCACACCGTGTAACCGCGCAGCGCCTCCTCCGCCGACATGCGCTGGCCAGGGTGCCAGCCACCTGGCGGTGCACCGCTGGTGTCCTGTCGCGTGATGGCTGAATGCAGCCCGTAAAATGGGTTCCAATCCGAACCGGGCAAGTCCGACGAAAATACAAGTGGGGCGCCAGCCAGACGCAGAGTACGCCACGCGTAGGCGCCCGCGATGCGATCGGCTCCCACCCGCGTCTCCGCCCAGCCCTTGTCCTCCACCGCGTGCGGCGGTTGCACCGACGCCACCACGCCCAGCGCCGCGAAGCGTGCGAAATCCGCAGGCGAGACGACCTGCGCGTGCTCCACGCGATGACGGAGCGCGCGCGCCTTGGGCGCAGCACGGGTCACCGAGTCGATGAAGTCGAGCGTGGCACGGTTGCCGGCGTCACCGATGGCGTGAATCCCCACCTGAAATCCGGCGCTCATGGCATCTGCCACGAGCGTTCGGTCGAACCCGTAGCTGCCACCGCTCACGCCACGATGGCCAGGGCGATCGGTGTAGTCGTCCAGCAGCTGTGCCCCGCGCGAGCCGAGCGCGCCGTCGTAGTAGGCCTTCACGGCCCGCACGCTCAGCATGCCGTTGGCCGACGTGTACGGGCCGCGCGCGATCCAGCGGCGAATCAGTACGGAGTCACGCGCGCTGAGCATGGCGTGAACGCGCAGCGGCAACGAATCGCGCGCCGCCAACCGCTCGAAGCTGTCCATCACGTCGGGGGCGACCCCCGCCTCGTGCACACCGGTATACCCGGCCTGCGCCATCACGCGCAGTGCACGCAGCAGTTGGGCATCGCGCTGTGCGGGTGTCGGGCGCGGGACGGCGTTGTCGAGCAGCGGTACGGCACGATTGAGCACGAGGCCGGTCGGATTGCCGTTCGCATCCCGGCGGATTTCTCCGCCGTTCGGCACCGGGGTGTCGCGGGTGATGCCCGCGAGCGAGAGCGCCCGCTCGTTCGCCCACGAGGCAAATCCGTGCAGGCTGCGCAGGACGACCGGGTGATCGGGCACACGCTGCGACAACAGGCGCTTGTCCGGGAACCGGTTGGCCCAGGCGCCTTCGTCCCACCCGTACCCGAGGATCCATTCCCCCTTCGGCGTGGTGGCGGCGCGTTGCACGATGCGCTCCACGGCCTCGGCCTCGGTGGCGACGCCGGTGAGATTCACCCGGTCGAGTGATTCACCCAATTCGGCCACGTGGGTGTGGGCATCGACGAGCCCGGGGACCACGACGCGACCATCGAGATTCTTGATCGACGTCGTGGCGCCGGCCAGTGCGAACGCGCCGGAATCACTGCCCACGTACACGATACGTCCACCGCGAATAGCGACGGCCGACGCGTCGTGGTGCCACCCGGTGATGCTGGCGTAGGGGGCCGTGGACGCCGGGCGGCCATCCCGTGAGGGCTCCGGCCACGTCAAGGTGTACACGTGCCCGTTGTGAAGAATCAGGTCGGCATGATTGCCGGGCGCGTCAGTGGGCGAGCAGGCAGAAGCGCCAACGCCCGACAGCAGGATGAGTACCCGGAGGCGGAGTCCGCGGGGGGCGGTACGACCGGCGGAACGAGGCAGGGGCAGCATTGGGAGAAACGTACGTCCGGGGCGCGGATTACGGGGCGCGAGGGTACCGTGGTCGTGGCATGGCTGGACCCCCGCATGGCGGGACGGTATGGTATCGGCGTTGGCATCCCCCGCTCACCTACCGGAGTGGTCATTGATCCCGCCTCGTATCATCGCCAGTCCGCTACCGCACGCGAACATTCCCGATTCGCTGCTGGTGCCGTTCGTCTTCGAGCGTGCAGCGCAGCACCCTGACAAGATCGCCATCATGTGTGCCGCTTCTGGTCGCCGGCTCACCTACGGCGAACTGCAGCAGGCGATCCGGCAAGTCGCCGCCGGACTGCACGCGCGCGGGATTCGCAAGGGAGATGTCGTGGGCCTCGTGAGCCCCAACATCCCTGACTTCGCCGTGGTGTTCTATGCCGTCACGGTGCTCGGCGCCGTGTGCAGTACGGTGAATCCCATCGCGACTGCCGAGGAGATCGGGGCGCAGTTTGCCGATAGCGAAGCAGTGATGCTCTTCACCATCCCCGATCTGCACGAGAAGTGTTCCGCGGCCGCGCGACTCGCGAGTACGGTGCGGGAGATCGTGGTGTTCGGTGAGGCCGACGGTGCCACGCCGTACGCGAGCCTGTTCGCGTACGGTGATGTGCCACCGGCGGTGGAGATCGATCCGGCCACCGACGTCTGCGCCTTGCCATATTCCAGCGGTACGTCGGGCATCCCCAAGGGCGTGATGCTCACGCATCGTAACCTCGTCGCGAATCTCGTGCAGTGTGAAGCGGCCGGCGTGGGGATCTCGCATGACGACGTGGTGATCGGTGTCCTGCCGTTCTTTCACATCTACGGGATGGTGGTCGTGATGGGTGGGGCGTTGCGCGAGGGTGCCACTATCGTGAGCATGCCGCGCTTCGATCTGGAACAGTTCCTCGGCGCTATCCAGACGCACCGGGTGACCTACATGAACCTTGTGCCGCCCATCATCCTCGCCCTCGCCAAGCATCCGGTGGTGGGCAACTACGACGTGAGATCGGTACGCACCATCATGAGCGGCGCGGCGCCGCTGAGTGCCGACCTGGCCGATGCGTGCGCGGCCCGTCTCGGATGCCTCGTGCGTCAGGGCTACGGCCTCACCGAAACGAGCCCCGTGTCGCACTTCCATCCGTTCACGGGGGATCGGGTGGATGCCGGTTCCGTGGGCCCGAGCGTGCCCAACACCGAGTGCCGCCTCGTCGACGCCGACACCGGTGCCGACGTGTCGCCCGGCGAGCGCGGAGAGCTCTGGATTCGCGGGCCGCAGGTGATGAAGGGCTACTTCAACAAGCCTGAGGCCACCGCGGCATGCATGACCGAAGATGGGTGGTTCAAGACCGGCGACGTCGCCATCGAAACGGATGGGTGGTATCGTATCGTCGATCGCGTGAAAGAGCTCATCAAGTACAAGGGGCTGCAGGTGGCGCCCGCCGAACTCGAGGCGGTGCTGCTCTCCAACCCGCTCATCGCCGATGCCGCGGTCATCCCCGTGCCCGACGCGGAGGCTGGTGAGATTCCCAAGGCGTACATCGTGAAGCGCGGCGAGATCGACGCTGAGCAGGTCATGGCCTACGTGGCGGAGCGGGTGTCACCGTACAAGAAGGTGCGCCAGGTGGAGTTCGTGGAGGCAATTCCCAAGAGTCCCTCGGGAAAGATCCTCCGCCGGCTGCTCCGCGACCGAGAGCGCGCCAATCAGAGCGGTTGAGCCGCGGCCGTCAGGCGACGGCGAACCCGCGGTGATAACTTCAGCATCGATACAGCACTGCAGGAATACCTCTTACCCGCCATTCACGACGCATGTCAGGTAATCGTCTCGGTATCGGTTTCATCGGATCGGGCTTCAACGCCCGCTTCCACATCCAGAGCTTCCGCCACGTGCGCGATGCCGACGTGTTGGGCGTGTGGAGCCCGAACGCGAAGAACGCGGCGTCGGCCGCCAAATACGCACGTGATCTCGACGTGGGCAGCGCGAAGGCCTACAAGTCGATCACCGACATGGTCGCCGATCCGGCCATCGATGCGATCTGGCTCAACGGCCCGAACCACGCGCGCATCGACAACGTGGAGGAGATCGTCCATGCCGTGACGAGCGGCAAGGGCACGCTCAAGGGCATCGCCTGCGAGAAGCCGCTTGGGCGCACCGTGGCCGAGGCGAAGCACATTCTCACGCTCGTCGAGAAGGCCGGCATCATGCATGGCTATCTCGAAAATCAGTTCTTCTCGCCGCAGGTGCACGTCGGGCACCATCTCATCTGGAAGCGCGGAGCCGCGACTACCGGCCGCCCGTACCTCGCTCGCGCCGCCGAAGAGCACAGTGGTCCGCACGGCCCGTGGTTCTGGAACGGCGTCCAGCAGGGCGGTGGTGTGCTCAACGACATGATGTGCCACTCCGCCCTCGTGGTGCGCCAGCTGCTCTCCGAGCCGGGCAAGCCGCTCGGTGACCTCAAGGTGAAGCGCATCACGGGCCACATCGCGTCGCTCAAGTGGACGCGAAAGGAATACGCGGCGCAGCTCAAGCGCGACATGCAGGTGGATTATCTCAAGGCGCCGTCGGAAGACTTCGCCAGCGTGAACATCGAGTTCGAAACACCCGAGGGGCGCATCGCCATCGGGGAGGCCACCACGAGCTGGAGCTTCGTCGGTCCCGGTTTACGTCTTAGCGCCGAGCTGCTCGGCCCGGAGTATTCGATGAAGTGGAGCTCGCTCGACAGCGGACTCGATCTCTTCTTTTCGCGCGCCGTGAGAGGCAAGAGCGGCGAGGACATCGTGGAAAAGCAGATGGCCGAACAGGGCCAGATGCCGGTCGTCGTGAATGAGGACATCGCCTACGGCTACGAGGCCGAGAACAAGCACTTCGTGCGCGCCTTCCTCGGCAAGGAAACACCGCTGCTCACGTGGCATGACGGGCTCGACGTGGTGCGCATTCTCATGCACGCGTACAAGAGTGCGGAGCTGGGACGGACGCTGGACTACAAGGAGAACGGCGTGGACAAGTTCGTGCCGAAAGTGGGGCAGGGGACGTGGAGGCCGTGAGGGGCGTGGCTGTGGCCTGACGGCTGCCGTTGAGCCCCAGTACTCAAGCCGGGCTACGGCACAATCGCCGCCCCGTCCAGCCGCCGATAGTTGACATCCAGTGCATCCAATCGCTGCAGATGTACCGGCAAGCGCTGCATGAAGTTGCCGTAGTCGCGCCGTGACCGTGCGCTCCACACCACTTCCGACAGCGCCGTGAGTCGTGGGTACGCCATGTACTCCAGCTGACGGGGGGTGGGGATGTACTCCGTCCACAGCTGCGACTGTGCGCCGAGAATATGCTTGGCCTGCGCCGGCGTGAGCGCCTCCGGCACCGGCTCGAATCCGTACACCTTCTCCACGTTGGTGAAGCCACCGATGGCCAGCGGTTCGCTGGCCTGGTTCTGCGACTGGTAGTGGTCGAAGTAGGTGTGGCTGCCCGGCGCCATCACCACGTCGTGGCCCTGCTTCGCGGCATCGATGCCGCCGGCCATGCCGCGCCAGCTCATCACGGTGGCGCCCTCAGCGAGTCCCCCCTCGAGAATCTCATCCCAGCCGATGAGCCGGCGGCCGTGCTTCGTGAGGAACGTATCCATCTGCCGAATGAACCAGCTCTGCATCTCGTGTTCGTCCTTGAGACCGAGCGACCGGATGCGCGCTTGGATCTCCGGGTTCGCCTTCCACTGATCCTTCACCGCTTCGTCGCCGCCGATGTGGATCCACGGGGACGGGAACAGCGCCATCACCTCCGTCAGCACGTCCTGCATGAACGACACGCTACGGTCCGATGGATTGATGATGTACGGGCTCACGCCCCACATGCGACGCAGGCCGGGGATGCTGTCGGTGGTACTGGCGAGGAACGGATACGCGTACACGGCCGCCTGCGCATGGCCGGGCATCTCGATCTCCGGCACCACGGTGACCATGCGTTCGGCGGCGTACGCCACCACCTCGCGGATATCGTCCTGCGTGTAGAAGCCGCAGTGCTGGCGGCCGTCGAACACCTGCTTCGCAGGATCATCCGTGTGCGAACCCACGAGCGTGTTGTCGCGGCATGAACCCACTTCCGTGAGGCGCGGATACTTGCGGATATCGATGCGCCAGCCCTGGTCTTCGGTGAGATGCCAGTGAAAGCGATTGAGTTTGTGCCGCGCGAGCAGGTCGATGTACTTCTTGACGAATGCCTTGGGCTGGAAATGGCGGCCCACATCCATGTGCGACCCGCGCCACGGGAAGCGGGGGGCGTCTTCGATGTGCACCGCCGGAACGCTCCACGCCACGCCGCGCACTTCGGCCTCACGGTAGATCGCGGGGGGCAGCAGTTGCTTCACCGTTTCGAGCGCATAGAAGGCGCCGGCCGAGTCGCTCGCCTGCACCACGATGCCCGTAGCCGTCACATCGAGACGATAGCCCTCGCGGGGAATGCCCGGGACCCGTCGCAGCGTGATGCCACCGCTCCCGCGGCGCCGGTCGGCGATCGGCAGGTCGAAGCCCATCGCGCCCCCGATGTCGCGCACGAAGCGGCGGGCCACGCGGCGGAACTCGGACGCGGTGTACACGGGGGTGGTGGCGGTGATGACGAACCGGCCGCTGGCCGGCGTCAGCACACTGGGGCGGGGGATCACCGCGTAGGTGGCCTCGAGGTTGGTCCCGCCAGCTGTCGCTCCCTGCGCCGGCAGCTCTGAAGCGGTCACCGCCAGCAACGCCACGCCCACGACGAACGCCGCGCCGCAGGAAAGAGAAAGTGCACGCACGATGGGAGTACTCGGAGGAGTTCGGGGGGACCGCCCCGTCAGGGCGTCGAGCGTAGCGACCGGACCACGTCCCGGATGATCGTGGGATCGGTGCCGCGTGCATGCACCTGGTGCACCTCACTGCGCTGCACCAGGTCGCGCACGTTGCTCCCGCGCACGCCGCCGCCGGCCAGGATCGTCAGACGGTCGCCGGCACGCTGGCGCAAGGCTTGCAGGGTGGCCGCACCCTCGAGGGCCGTGGCGGCCTGTCCGCTGGTGAGCACCGTGCGCACGCCGGTGAGCATGAGCGTGTGCAGCGCCGCGAACGGATCGGGGGTGCGGTCGAAGGCGCGGTGAAATACCACGGGCATGGGATGCGCGATCTGTACCAGCGTCGCGAGCTGCTGCATGTGCACCGTATCGTCGCGTTGCAGCGGTCCGAGCACGACGCCATCCGCCCCCATCGTCCGCGCCGTCACGATGTCGTTGGCCATCACGTCGAGTTCGTCATCGTGATACACGAAGTCACGGCTGTGCGGGCGGATCATCACGTGCAGCGGCACCTGGAGGAGATCGCGACAGCGCGCGATCAGCCCGAGTGACGGGGTGGTGCCACCGTCGCCCGGGCCGCACAGCTCGATGCGTCCCGCGCCGGAGTCCTGCGCCGCGATCGCGGTGTACACCGAATCGCAACACGCCTCCACGAGTACCGGCCTGGCGTGCGATGCGGACACGGTGATCGTGTCGGTGGTGGCGTCTGGCATGAGCGGCGACCCGGTCAATGCGCGGCCGGAGCGGCGGTGTTGGCCGACGCCGAGGGGCGGAACAGGAAGAAGAACACGGCAAAGACCACCAACGCGCCGAGGGCGGCCGTCTGCCATACCTGCAGCCAATCATGCGCGGCGCCACCGGCGGCAGTGGTCGAGGCGTAACGGCTCACCACCGAGCCCGACACCGAGGCTCCGACGAAATAGCCGACGCCATTGGTGACGAGATTGAGAAATCCCTGCGCCGCCGCGCGCACCTTGGGGCCCGCCACTTCATCCGTGTAGATCTGACCGGCGACGAAGAAGAAATCGTAGCAGATGCCGTGCAGCAGGATGCCGGCGTAGATCAGCGCCATGCCACCGCTCGCGTCGCCGCGGCTGAAGGCGAAGTAGCGCAACCCCCACGCCAGCATACCCACGAGCATGATCCACTTGATGCCGAGCTTCCGCAGCGCGAAGGGAAGCAACAGCATGAAGCCCACCTCCGACGCCTGGCCGAACGACATGATCCCGGCGGCATTCGGCACGCCGATCTCGTTCATGAACGGATTGGCAAATGCGTAGTAGAACTGGAGTGGGATGCACAGCAGGAACGATCCGAGCGTGAAGATCACGAACTCGGGTCGCTTGAGCAGTTGCAGGGCATCGAGGCCAAGCGCATCCCGCGCGCTGAACGGCGCGCCGGCGGCACGCGGTGGCGTGTGCGGCAGCATCAGGGCGAAGAGCGCGAGCACGGCGGAACCGGCCGCCGAGATCTGCATGGGCAGTGCGAGCTTGTCGGCGTGCAGCACAAAACCCACCAGAATGCCCGATGCCACGATCCACCCCACGGTACCGAACACGCGAATGACCGGAAAGTCGCGCGTGGAGTCGTTGACGTTGTGCAGGGAAATCGAGTTCGTGAGCGATAGCGTGGGCATGTAGCAGAACGCGTACGCCAGCAGGAGCGGATAGAACGTACCGAACGACGTCTGCGTGGACATGAAGTACATGAGCACGGCGCCAACGGCATGCAGAATCGCGAGCAGTTTCTCGCTCGCGAAGAACCGATCGGCCACGATCCCCATGAAGAACGGCGACACGATGGCCGCGATGGCGGTGGCGCCGTACGCGCTGCCGATCTGCGTGTCGGTGAAGTGCAGCGTCTGCCCGAGGTACGTGCCCATGGTGACGTACCAGGCGCCCCACACGAAGTACTGCAGGAACATCATCGCCGACAACCGTGCCTTCGTACCCATTTACGGCAGCTCCCGGATGCGAACGTTGCGGAAAGAGACGCGGTCACCGTGGTCCTGCAGCGCAATGTGGCCGCGCCTCGCGCGCCCGTACCGCTCGGCGTTCGCGAACTTGCTCGCCTTGCGGCGAGCCTCCCAGTCCGCCGAGCCCAGCTCGTATGCCACCACCTGCTTGCCGTTGAGCCAGTGCTCCACATGCGCGCCGGTTACGACGAGACGTACGGCGTTCCACTGGCCGGCCCCCTTGTTGAGCCCCGGCACCGTCGGGTGGAGCGCGAAGTTCGCGCCGGCCGCCGTGAGCGGGTTCTTGCCGTCGGTGTGCGCCGCGTCGTCGAGGATCTGCATTTCGGGGCCGCTGATGTACGTCTTCTCGGCCGCGTGGTCGATGCGGTAGATGATGCCGCTGTTGCCGCCCTTCTCCACCTTCCACTCGAGTTCGAGTTCGAAGTTGGCGTATTGCCTGTCGGTGGTGAGGTCGCCGCCTTCGCCCGTACGCACGAGCAGGCCGTTTTCAGCGCTCCACCCGGTGACCGGTTTACCCGGCGTGTCGTAGTTGTGCCAGCCCGTGAGCGACGTCCCGTCGAAGAGGGCGGTCCAGCCACCCGTGCGCGCGGCCGCCGCCTTTTGCGCCGACGCATCGGGCGCGGCAACGACCATGGCGGCCAGGACGACCGCAAGGGGAAAGGGCAGGTGGTTCCGGTGGGCGCGGGGCCTCACGGGGCCCCGGATCGTACGCGACATGGCGGCTCCGTCAGCGGAGTGAGCAGGGTAGATGCGGCAATGCTATGGCCCGGGCACGAATGACGGAAGGCGTCCCGGCCAACCTGGCATGCCCACCCAGTCGTTTCTCTCCTCGGCATCGCTGCTAGCTTTCGCGCATGACCGACGCTCCCGACGCCCCCGCCTTCGATCCGAGTTTTCCTATCGGCCGTTTCGTCCGTCCGGCGCAGTACACTGCGGCCGACCGGGCCGCGCACATCGAGCGCATCGGCGCGCAGCCCGCGCGCCTGGCCGACGCACTTGACGGGCTCGAAGCGGGGGATTTCGCCGCCCCCTACCGCCCGGGCGGCTGGACCGTGGGGCAGCTGGTGCATCACATGGCCGACAGCCACGTGAATGCCTACATCCGCGTGAAGCTCGGCCTCACCGAGCACGAGCCCACGATCAAGCCGTATGATCAGGACGCATGGGTGGCCCTCGCCGATGCCCGCACCCTGTCACCGCACGTGAGTGTGGCGCTGTTCGCCGCGACGCACATCCGGTTGCATACCGTGCTGGTGTCGATGAGCCCGGAACAGTTCGCGCGCCGCATCGTCCACCCGGAGCACGGGTGGATGAGTCTCGACGACATCGCGGCGATGTATGCGTGGCATGGAGACCATCACATCGCGCACATCGGCAACTTCCGGGAGCGCTACCGCACGCCGAGGTGAGACGGCAGGGCGCCGCGATCAGTTGGACTCGAAGATCCGGCCGCCCTCTCCCGCTCCCGCCACTCGCCCCGTCCCCGGCACCCCGAACAGCGTGTACACGGTGCTCTTCCAGGGCGCGTTCAGAGTCTTCCACGCCACCCCGTTGAAGCGCAGCACCGTCCCGCTGTCGCCCACCGCGTACACTTCCGTGGGTCCGCGCCCCCACAGCGCGCGCAGGTCGCGGGCCGTAGGGCGGGGAAACGCTCGCCAGCTGATGCCGTCGTAGCGCAACACCGTGCCGGTATCCCCAACGGCGAACACGTCGTTGGCGCCGGTGCCCCATATGGCGCGCAGGCGGCTCTGCGTGGGCACGGCCATGCTGCGCCACTGGCCCCCGTCGAAGCGCAGCACGGTACCGCTGTCGCCCACCGCCCACACGTTCTGCGCGTCGGCGCCCCATGCCGCGCGGAGAAACCGCTGTGTGCCGCTCTGCTGCGGCGTCCACGCCGTCCCGTTCGAGCGCAGAATGGTACCGCGCTCACCCACGATCACGTGTTGGCCGCCGCCGCTCCACACGTACCGCAGCACCCCGGTCACTGGCGACGCATCGCGGCGCCACGTGGTGCCGTCGTAGCGCAGGATGCTCCCCGTGTCGCCCACCGCCACGATGTCGGCAAGCCCATTGCCGTTGATGCTGTAGAGGTCATTGGCCGACGGCACCTTCTCCGTAATCCATTGCTCGCCCTGGCGGCGCAGGACCGTCCCGCCGAATCCCACGGCGAACATCGTGTTGCCACTGCCGTACAGCGACAGCAACGGTGGGTTGCTCGTCTCCACCACGGTGCTGGCCCCCGGGCCGATACCGCGCAGCGTGATCACCGTGCCGTACCAGCCCGCGAAGCGCAGGGCCCCGTCTGCGCGAACGGCAACGGCGCGCAGATTGGAGCCGATCCCCAGCGTGAGCGCGCGCCACGACGTGCCGTCGAAGTGATACGTGGCCCCCGAGTTCCCCACCGCATACACATCGTTGAACGCGCGGCCGCGCAGGGCGAACAGATTTGCGGTGCCGGGCGTGGGCATGCGTTGCCACTGCACACCGTCGAAGCGTACGACGGTGCCTTGAATGCCCACGGCGAATACGTTGCCCGCGCTCGTGCCCCACACATCGAAGAACGGCACGGCATCGGGCACCGACTGCCGCGTCCACGTGCTGCCATTGTAGCGCAGAATCGTGCCGTTGTTGCCCACTGCGAACAGCGTCGTGGGATTGGGACCCCAGATCCCCCACAGTTCGTCTGTGACCCCCGTGACCATGGGCTCGAAGCGCGAGCCGTCCCATCGCAGGATCACGCCACGATCGCCGGTAATGTAGACCTCCGTGGCCGACCGTCCCCACACTTCGAGGTAGGTGGTCGAGCTGCCCGTGCTCACCGGCGCGAACGCCGAGCCGTTGCCGCGCAGCACGAGCCCGTTCGTGCCCACCATCCAGATGTCGGTGGGAGAACTCCCCCAGATGCCCGCGATGGTCTCGGTCGTGCCCACCGGTACCACTTCCCACGGGCCATCGTTGCGCGAACGGAGCACACCGCCGTTCTGCCCCACGGCGTACGTCGTGCCGGCGCCGTCGTCCCACGCGCCCAGCAACGTCACGTCGGTCAGCCCTGCGCGCGCCGTGCGCCACGACGCGATATCGGGCACATCGGCCGTCACGGTCGCCGTGACCAGCGCCGAGAGTGGGCCGCTCACCCCCGTAGCGTTGGCGGTGATGCGCGCGATACCGGGCGCCACGGCACGCACCACCCCGCTCGCGTTCACCGTCGCCACCGCCGGCGCATCACTGCGCCACTCGATCACCGGCGACGGGAGCACCGCACCCGCCGCATCTCGCGCCTCCACGGTCAACGATTGCTGTTCGCCGGCCGGCAGGTTGACCGACGCCGGGGATACCTGGAGCGACACGAGGCGGGAGCCGGCCACGGTCGATTGCGTGGGGCCGTCGCTGCATCCACTCAGAACCAGCGACATTGCGACGGCGCAGAGAAGCACTTGAACGCGCATATCCGTGAGGCTAGTCGCGTCGGGCCTGCGGGCGCAACGGCGGCGCCGTAGCTTTGGAGATCCGTCGCGCGCGCTCTTCCGCCTCGTCCCCCTCATGCCGCTGCTTCTCCACCTTCCGGTCCGCCGCCCCGCGGCGGCCCTGGTCTGCTCGGCCGCCGTCGTGCTGCACCCCGGTCTCGTTCATGCCCAGCCGGGCATTCCGCGCACATCGCCGCCGGCTCCGTCGTCGGAGGTCTTTCTCGTGCCGCTTGCCGGGCAGGGAGCCACGCTCGCGGCGGGCACCCCGCGCAACATCACGAACCGGCCGGGTTACGACAATCAGCCGGCGTTCTCGCGCGATGGGCGCCGCGTGTATTACACCTCCACGCGAGACGACGCGCAGGCCGACATCTATCGATTCGACATCGCCGCGAACACCACGGTCCGCGTGACCACCACCGCGCCCGAAAGCGAATACTCGGCGTTCCCCACCGCGGACGGGCGGGCGCTCACGGTGATACGCGTGGAGCGCGACTCCACGCAACGTCTCTGGCGCACGCCGCTCGACGGCGCGCCCGACCAGGTGCTGTTCGCCGACACGAAACCCGTGGGCTACTTCGCCCAGCCCACCGATTCCACCTGGGTGCTGTTCGTGCTTGGCTCACCGGTCACCATGCAGATGGGCCACCACGGCACGGGCCGTACGGAGGTCGTCGGTCGCAATATCGGCCGCTCGCTCCATCGCATTCCCGGCACGTCGCACGCGAGCGTCGTGCAGAAGGGCACCGCACCGTGGCAGGTCATGGACTTCGACCCGGCGACGCGCACATTCACGCCGCTCGTCACGCTGCCGAGTGGTAGCGAAGACGTGGCGTGGAGCGACGGCAACACACTGCTCGTGGGCAGCGGCAGCAAACTGCTGCGGTGGACGCGCGGCAGCAGTGGCTGGACGGAGATCGCCGACTACAGCAGTGCGGGGCTGCGCAACATCACGCGGCTCGCCGTGAACCCCGATGCGACGATGCTCGCCTTCGTGGCCGATCCCGCCCGATGATTACGGGGCCGGAGCGAACCGGCGCCTCCCAGCCCCCTGCCGCATCGTCACCGGAAACCGCGTCTTATTTCTTGATGAGCGGCAGTACCGCAGCCGGTACGCTCACCGCGTCCGCGCCCGCCGTGTTGAACTCGGCCGACTTGATGGTGAGCACCATCTTCTGTGGACCCGTCATCATCTCGCTGCGCGTGGCCATCTTGATGGGGCCGAACTGCTTGTAGTCCGCGAGCGTGGTGCTCGTGGACATGGTGCCCATCTCCGAATGCAGCGTGGCTTCACTGCCGATCTGTAGCCCGCTCGCCACCGAGAAGTAATTCCACGACTCGGTGCCGGTGTCCTTGCGCACCATCTTGATCTTGTAGGCCTTCTCGCCGTTGAAGTCGACGATGCCTTCGTTCGCCATCGACGAGAACTTCTCGGCCGAGTAGAGCATGGTCGCGACGAAGTCGGCCTGCTCCTTGATGGTCGCCGCTTCCTTGCCCTCGAGCACGCGCGCGCCCTGCATCGGGTTCACCGACCACGCCACATTGCCGTCCGTGCCGCTGAGAATCTCGCCGAGGCCGGCCAGCGTCATCTTCATCGACTGCTTGTTGGGCGCGACCATCACCATTTCGAGGTCGGCGGTCATGCCCGCCGCGGTGATCTCCATGGCGCCTGTCTGCTTGACCGACGTGATCTTCGAAATCGCATCCTTGCCGCCAATCGCTGCCACATGTTTGGCCACGACGTCAGCCGCCGAAGGAAGCGGTTGGGCATTCGCCGCCGGCGCCGCCAGCAGAAGCGCCGTAGCGGCGGCGAAGGCGGTGCGCATGGTGTGCTGGAGGATCATGGTATTTCTCCTGAATGGAACGTGAGAATCGCGTCACCAACGAATCATGAACGGGTGAACTGGTGAATTGCGAGGGCCTCAGGGGTGCAACCGCAGCGGCGCCCGCCGTGCCGCCCACGTGATTGCCGCATCGAGCGCGGAATCCGTGCCACGCAACAGGGCTCGGCGATCGATCGGCACGACCTGATCGGGTGTGACCCCGTCGCCTTCGACGGGTTTCCCGGTGGGGCCCACGAAGTTGGCGATGGCATGGTACAGGATGTCGCCGTTGGGCAGCTTCTCCGGCACCGAGGGCAGCGCCTGACCAGCCGTGAGAGAACCGAAGACTCTGGCGCGACCGAGCGCCTGCAGGCCGCCGGCGAAGATTTCGGTGGTGCTGGCCGACTGGGCGTCCACCACGAGGGCAAGCGGCCCGCGGAAGGGCGTCACCGCCCGCAACCGGGTATCCACCCGCCGGGGGTTGGCCCGGAAGAGCATGGTGCCGCCGCGCTGCTGCATCTCCCCCAGCGACGAGGCGCTGTCGAGGAAGTGGCCGGCGAAGCCCATCGACATGCCACCCACGCCCCCGAGGTTTCCCCGCACGTCGAGCACGATGGCATCGGCCGTACGCAACGAATCGATCGCGGCGTCGAACTGCGCCGCGAGCACCGGCATCCAGATGTCGAACCGGATCACGCCCACCGTGCGGCCGTCGCGCTGCACGCGATGCCAGGTGAGATGCGCCGCCACGGGGGGCAGGTTGCCGAACTTTGTGACCGTGCCCGCAACCGGGCCCAGCGTGATCGCGATTGTTCGCGAGACGTCATCGCCGTCGCGAAACGTCACCGGCACCGTGTCCCCCTCGAGTCCCGTGAGCAGGGCGGACGTGCTTTGCCATGCCATGAGCGAACGGCGCCGTGGTTCGAGATCGGCGGATAGCCGGGAGAGCCGGTCGGCCAGCGGACAGCCGCCGATGGCCACGACCTCCCACCCCGGACGCACTCCCTGGCGCCAAGCCGGCCCGCCCGTGTCCACTTCGGCCACCAGCATCCCCGACGGCCCGAGTCGCGTATCGAACCCGGCCGTCCCGGACGCCCGGTCGCCACGTGCGGTGTCACGACGCTCCACCGTCGAGGCGTCCGCAACCTCCTGCGGGATGATGGAGAAGTGCGATTGCCTGAGTCGCCCCACCATGGTGCTCAGCACCTGTCGCAGCTCCCCCCGGGTCTTCGCGGCGGCCGCTGCGGGCCGCAACTCCTCGCGCACGGCCTCCCAGTTCACCCCGTTGTACGTCGTGTCCCAGTGCGTGCGGCGGATGATCGTCCATGCCGTATCGAACACGGCCGCCCCGTCGCTGACCGGCGCCTCGGCCCGCGACGCCCCGCCACGCACCGGCGCAGTGCACGAAGCCCCGGCCGACGCGGCAACCGGGGACACCATCGACGACGGTGTCGGGGAACCGGCCGGGGTCCGGCCGCGCGTTGACCCTGCGCAGGCAGCCACGGCAGACAGCACCAAAAGGATGGGGATGAATCGCTGCATGAGCACAAGCTAAAGGCGAGTGGATGTGTCGGCTAACCGGCTATTTTCAGAAACAATCGGCCACTGCTCTCCCTGTGGCCGTGTGCAGCACATTACCATCCACTGCTCGACCACCTCTTCACGAGTCTTCTCCGGATCCCATGTCCGCTCGTCTGCACGCTCTGCACGCTGCTGGTCAGTCCCTGTGGCTCGACTATATCGATCGCACGATGCTCTCCAATGGAGATCTCACGCGGCGCATCGCCGAGGATGCCCTCACCGGCATGACCTCCAATCCCACGATCTTCGAGAAGGCGTTGGCGGAGGGATCGGCCTACGACGAACAGTTGGCCACCGTCGAGGCGGCGCTGTCCGATCGTGAGGCCTTTTTCGTCCTGGCGACGACGGATGTGCGCAACGCCTGTGATGCCTTCCGCGTCGTGTACGATCGCACCGAAGGACAGGACGGGTATGTGTCCCTCGAAGTTTCGCCCGATCTGGCGCGTGATGCGGCGGGCACCGTGGCCGAAGCGCGCCGGCTGTGGCAGATCGTCGATCGCCCCAATCTCATGATCAAGGTGCCGGGCACCGTCGAAGGCGCCGACGCCATTCGGCAGCTCATCGCCGACGGTATCAACGTGAACGTCACGCTGCTCTTCTCTGTCGAAGCGCACGCGCGCGTTATCGAGGCGTACCTCGCAGGTCTCGAACAGCGCGCAGGGGCCGGACTGCCAGTGGACAAGATCGGCTCAGTGGCGAGCTTCTTCGTGAGCCGGGTCGACTCGGCCATCGACAAGCAACTCGGCGGCATGGGCGATGAGGCAATGGCGCTGCAGGGCAAGGCGGCCATTGCCAACGCGAAGCTGGCGTACCGCCTCTTCCAGGCGAGTTTCGCCGGCCCGCGCTGGGCACCGCTCGCCGCGAAGGGCGCGCGCGTCCAGCGTCCGCTCTGGGCCAGCACCAGCACCAAGAACCCCGCTTATCGCGACGTGATCTACGTCGAGGAACTCATCGGTCCCGACACCGTCAACACCCTGCCGCCGGCGACGCTCGAAGCGTTTCGTGATCACGGCGAAGTCCGCACATCGGTAACCGAGCAGGTGGCCGAGGCCGAACGCGCACTTGCCGCACTCGAGGCCACCGGCGTGTCGTTGCAGACGGTGACCGATACGTTGTTGGCGGAGGGACTCGGCTCCTTCGAACAGTCGTTCGTGACGCTGCTCGCCGGGCTCGCCCGCAAGCGCGCCGCGCTCGCCGCGACTGCCTGATACGCCCCCACCTCCCCGACGGCCGATCCCGACATCATGACCACTCACTTCACGCGCGCTCATGTGCCCCGAACGAAAATCGTGGGCACGCTCGGTCCGGCCAGTGACACGGCAGAGACCATCCGCGCCCTCGTCGATGCAGGTCTCGATGTCGCGCGCATCAACTTCTCGCACGGCACGCACGAGCAGCACGCGCGGACGATTGCGCTGGTGCGGGAAGTGTCCGAGGCGGCGGGGCGTCCGGTGGCCATCCTCGGCGACCTGCAGGGGCCGCGCATCCGCATCGGGGTCCTCCCCGAGAAGCGCGAGCTTGCGGTGGGCAGCACGGTGGTGCTGGTGCCCGAAGAGTCGGCGAGTGGCGACGAAATCCCCATCACCTACGCCGATCTCTGTCATGATGTGACCACGGGCAACCGGGTGCTCATCAACGACGGACTCTTCGAACTGGCGGTGACGCGGGTGGACGCGCCACGGGTATGGTGCACCGTGGTGCATGGCGGCCTGCTCAGCAGCAACAAGGGCATGAATCTGCCGGGCATCGCCGTGTCGGCGCCGTCGCTCACGGAGAAGGACCGGGCCGACCTCGAGTTCGCCGTTGCCAACGACCTGGACATGGTGGCGCTCAGCTTCGTGCGTCGCGCGCAGGATATCGACGAACTGCGCGCGCTCATTCCGAAAACGATGCTCGTCGTGGCCAAGATCGAGAAGGACGTGGCCCTCGAGAACATCGAGGAGATCATGCGCTCCACCGACGCGGTCATGGTGGCGCGCGGGGATCTCGGGGTGGAACTCCCGTTCGAGGAGGTGCCCATCGCGCAGAAGCACATCATCGCCACGGCCAATCGCATGGGCCGGCCGGTCATCACGGCCACCCAGATGCTCGAGTCGATGATCGACAATCCGCGCCCCACGCGCGCCGAGGCGAGCGACGTGGCCAACGCCATTCTCGACGGCACCGACGCGGTGATGCTTTCGGCCGAGACGGCCGCCGGGCACTATCCCAAGCTCGCCGTCGAAGCGATGCGTCGCATCATCAAGGAGATCGAAACACGTCCGCGTCCCTCCAACGCGCACCGTCTCGATCGCCGGGTAGCCAGCGGCGTGAACACCGAGGAGGCGATCGCGGCCGCCACGGTGGCCGCCGTGCGCATGCTCGATGCGCCGCTGGTGGCGGTGTTTACGAAGAGCGGGTTCACGGCGCGCATCGTGTCGTCGCACCGGCCCAGCGTCCCCATCCTTGCGCTCACGGACGAGCCCCGTGTGTGTCGCCAGCTCGCGCTGGTGTGGGGCGTGATGCCACGGCTCGTACCCACGGCGCGCGGGTACGATCACATGGTGGCGATGGCGTTGCGGGAGGCGCTCGATCTCAATCTCGTCACCAAGGGCGACCGGGTGCTCGTGACCGCCGGCGTGCCGTTCGATGTGCCGGGTACGACGAACCTCCTGAAGGTCGAGACCGTCTGAGTATGACCGGCTCACGGCGCGGGTGGCACGGGCGTCTTACCTGACGACGCCCGTGCGCCTCGTGTTCCTCGGAACGGGCACCAGTTTCGGGGTGCCGCAGATCGGGTGTGACTGCGCCGTGTGCCGGTCCCGCGACCCGCGGGACCGTCGTACCCGCTGCGGGGCGGTCATCGAAACCGCCAGCGGTGTGCGGTTGCTCATCGATACGCCGCCGGAGCTGCGCCTGCAGCTCGTCGCCGCCGGCATCGCGAGCGTGGATGCGGTGCTGTTCACGCACGAGCATGCCGATCACATCCATGGCATCGACGATCTGCGCGCGATCAGCGTCCGCCGATCGGCGCCCCTGCCGTTCTACGCCGAAGCGCCCACCTTCGCCACGTTGCAGGCGCGCTTCCCGTACATCTTCGACGCCGCGTTCCGTCCGCTGCCGGGAACCACACGACCTGAGGGGGCGCTGCATCCCATTGTGCCGGGTACGGCCTTCACGGTGGAGGGTGTGCCCGTGATGCCGATTGCCGTACCGCACGGTCGGGCATCCGTGGTGGGCTATCGCGTGGGCGATCTCGCGTACATCACTGATGCGAAAGCGTTGCCAGACGACGCGCTGAAGGCGCTCCGCGGCGTGCGCGTTCTCGTGCTCAATGCGCTGTTGCGCAAGTCGCATCCGACACACCTCAGCATCGCCGAGGCAGTGGAAACCGCGCAGCGGGTCGGCGCCGAGCGCACGTACTTCACGCATCTGACTCACGACAATTTCCACGCCGACCTCGCTGCCGAACTGCCGCCGGGCATCATGCCTGCGCACGACGGCCTCGTGGTCGAGTTGACGGAGCAGTGACCATGGCACTTTCGTTCGACTTCACCAACATGATGGCTGGCGCGCTGCCGCCCGGCGCCGGCATCAGCGGGGAGCAGTACGCCGCGTCGGCCGACGCGTTTGCGCGCGCGCACGCCGCGGTACATGCACGCACGCACGATCTGGGATTCCTCACGCTGGCCACGAACGTGCCGCTACTCGCGCAGTCACTGGCGGTGGCGGAGCGACTCAGGGGGCGCTTCGACGATATCCTGCTGCTCGGCATCGGTGGGTCGGCGCTGGGGCCCATCGCCCTGCGCACGGCGCTCTGTCCGCCGCGCTGGAACGAGCTCACGAAGGAACAGCGCGGCGGGCATCCGCGCCTGCATGTGCTGGACAACGTGGACCCGGCCACCATCGAGGCCATGCTCGCGCGACTCGAACTGGCGAAGACGCTGGTGCTGGTGGTGTCCAAGTCGGGCGGCACGGTGGAGACCATGGCGCAATACCTCATCGTGCGCGACGCCCTCGCGCAGGCGCTGGGGGAGGAGGTCGCGAAGCAGCACATCGTGCTCGTCACCGATCCGCAGGTTGGCGCACTCCGCCGCATCGCGCGCGACGAAGGCATCACCGCCGTCGAGATTCCGGCCAATGTGGGCGGCCGCTTCTCGGTGCTGTCGCCGGTGGGCATTCTCCCCGCCGCGCTCATCGGTATCGACGTGCAGGCCCTGCTCGCCGGTGCGGCGCACGTCACCGAGCAGGCGCAGTCTCCCGAGCTGTCCCGCAACCTCCCCGGCACGTTCGCCGTGCTGCAATGGCTCGCCGATACCCGTCACGGCCGCAGCGTGCAGGTGCTCATGCCGTACGCGGATACGCTGCGCGATCTCGCGCACTGGTTCGTGCAGTTGTGGGCCGAATCGCTGGGCAAGCTCAAACCCGACGGGTCGAGCGTCGGCCCCACGCCGCTCCCCGCGGTGGGGGCCACCGACCAGCACTCGCAGGTGCAGCTGTTCATGGAGGGGCCGAAGGACAAGACGGTCACCTTCATCGCGGTACAGGGACGCGAGCACGAGGGTCGCATTCCCGCCCGTCATGCCGATTTCCCCGAACTTGGCTATCTGGGCGGGCATTCGCTCGGCGAACTCATCGATATCGAGCAGCGCGCCACCGCCGGCGCGTTGGCCGCGCGCGGCCGCCTCAACGCCACGATCTCCGTGGACACGGTGGACGCGTGGCACGTCGGCGCCCTCATGCAGCTGTTCGCACTCGCGACGGCCTACGCCGGTGAACTCTATGGCGTGAACGCGTTCGACCAGCCCGGCGTGGAACTGGGCAAACAGTTCGCGTACGCGATGTTGGGCCGTGCGGGCAGCGATCAGGCGCGCGCCGAATGGGATGCGCTACCCAAGCCCGATCCCCGCTGGCGCATGTAACTGGCAGGTATAGCGGTTCCCCCAGTTGCCGGCGGGACAGCGCGGTTGGAACTTGTAATGGCGCACGACGGAGGCTCGCACCACGCCGAGCCCCCAACTCCCGCCGCGTGCCGGTGGAAGGAAGCAGGTAGTCTCGCCGTTCACTCTCAACGATTCCCCATGTCCGATACTGTGAGCACCCAGGCGACGCTGCTCGGCGGCGCCGTGACCGTTTCCAATGGTGTCGTGCACGTGCACGATGCTGCGGCGTTGGCCTCTTCCAGGTTCGACGCGCTCGTGCATCAGGCGGTGTTCGGCGCCCGCGATGTCGAACGCGACTTCGCGCGCTGGGTGATCTGGGAAATCGGACAGCAGGTGGGAGTGCGTCCCGCCTCCATCCACGAGCTCTACGTGGCGCGTGGCGCGGGCAAATGCGGCGGGTTCACTGTCCCGGCCATGAACATCCGCGCCCTGTCGTACGACACCGCGCGCGCAATCTTCCGTACGGCCAACGTGCTCGAAGCCGGCGCATTCATCCTCGAGATCGCTCGCTCGGAAATCGCGTACACGGAACAGCGCCCCGCCGAGTACGTCACGGTGATGCTGGCCGCGGCCCTGCGGGAGGGCTTCCGCGGTCCCGTGTTCATTCAAGGCGACCATTTCCAAGTGAACCACAAGAAGTACGCCGTCGATCCCGCAACCGAAGTGAATGCCGTCAAGGCGCTCGTTACCGAGGCGGTGGCCGCCGGCTTCTACAACATCGATGTGGACACCTCCACGCTGGTGGATCTCGCCAAGCCCACGCTCGCCGAACAGCAGCGCCTCAACTACGAGGTGTGCGTGGACATCACGCGCTTCGTGCGCGCGGCCGAGCCGGCCGGCGTGACGATCTCCATTGGCGGTGAGATTGGCGAGGTGGGTACGGAAAACAGCACGCCCGAGGAGCTCGAGGCGTTCATGGAAGGCTTCAACGCCACCCTCGCGGCCCAGGCGCCCGGTATGGCGGGGTTGTCCAAGATTTCCGTGCAATCGGGCACGTCGCACGGCGGGGTGGTGCTTGCCGACGGCAGCATCGCCGACGTGGCCCTCGACCTCGACACGCTCGAAGTCCTCTCCAAGCTCGGCCGCGACAAGTATGGCATGGCCGGCGCGGTGCAGCATGGGGCGAGCACCCTCCCCGATGCGGCCTTCGGCAACTTCCCGAAGCGGGAGACCGCGGAGATCCACCTCGCGACAAACTTCCAGACCATGATGTTCGATCACCTGCCGCCGGAGCTGCTGCAGGAGATGTACGCCTGGCTCGACATCAACGCGAAGGACGAGCGCAAGGCGACGGACACCGACGCGCAGTTCTACTACAAGACGCGCAAGAAGGCGATCGGCCCGTTCAAGAAGACGCTCTGGGCCCTGCCGGCTGACCTGCGCGAGAAGCTCGGCGCCGCCTACGACGCCAAGTTCACGTTCCTCTTCACGCAGCTCGGCATTGCCGGTACGAAGAAGTACGTGGACCAGTTCGTCACCATGTCGGAGCACCACCGCCCGATCCCGACGGGGGCCAGCACGATCGTGGCGGCGCCGGACGATGCGGATCTTTCTGACTGAGTGACCGGTACGAAGCAGTGCGTCGCGGATGACCTCAGCCATTCACGGCGCACCATTCGGGACCCACTGGGGCCACGCAAGCGACCCCGACACCAGAGGAGGAGATATGGCGCGTGACTACGACGACGACCGTGTCGTCGTCATCGAGCGGGACAACGGCAACGGCGTGGGCATGTTGTTGCTTGGCCTCGCCGTCGGCGCCGGTGCCGCACTGTTGTTCGCGCCGGCGAGTGGTCGTGAGACCCGCGAGCGCATCTCACGGGAGACCCGCCGCGCAGGGCGTCGCGTGAAGGACATGACCGACGAGCTCGGTGACCACCTCGCCGACCGCGTGGCGCGTACGCGCTCCGCCGTTGACGAACGGGTCGGTCGCGCCAAAGATGCGGTGTCCAGCCGCGTCGAGGCCGTGAGCGACGCGGTGCACGCTGGTCGTGATGCCGCGCGCGAGGCGCGTGCCGACATCGAGCGCGCGGTCGAGAAGAGCAAGCGCGCCTACGCCGACGGTCGTCGGGCGTACCAGGACCGCACTACGCGGGGCGGCATGTCGGGCGAGCTGGGCCCCACTGCCGATGATCTCGCGCTCCGTCAGGGCGCGGAGGGACATGTCGACGGGCTTGCCGGCGACGTTTGAGTCGTGGTGGGACATCCTCCGCCGCGTCTGGAACCAAGCGGCGGAGGACAACGTCCCCTTTCTTGCGGGCGGGCTGGCGTTCAACATCCTGCTCGCACTGGTACCGTTCGTGCTCCTGCTCATCTCGGGGCTGTCGTTCCTGCTTGGCAGCGAACCCGCCGAAGCGGCGGTCACGGTCACCAGGCTCCTCGAGCAGCTGCTCCCGAACGGAGCGCCCGGCGCGAGCGAGCTGCTGCGCGGGGTGGTCACCGAGGTGCTCACCACGCGCAGTACGGTCACCGTCTATTCCGCCATCGTGTTCGCGTGGTTCAGTACGCGGCTGTTCGGTTCGTTGCGCAGTGTCCTCGCGCTCATCTTCGATGGTACCGATCGCGGCATCGTGGCCGGCAAGCTGTTCGATTTCTTCGCCACCCTCATCGCCACCGTCGCCGTGGTCGTCTACGTCGTCTTTTCGGCGTACCTCGATCTCGCCACCACGCACGGCCTCGCGTGGCTGCGCACCGTGGGCCTGCAGCAGGAGGCGATGACGGGCGTGGAGTATCTGTTCGGCCGCCTCGTGGCGGTGGCGCTCGTGTTCGCGCTGTTCTACACCCTCTATCGCGGACTGCCACGCCGTCGTCCCAGCGTGCAGGTGGCGGCCGTCGCAGCCCTCACGGCGTCGGTTATGTTCGAAATCGCCCGCAACGTGTATACGATCATCGTCGGGGCGACCGACCCGAGTTCCCTGTACACGGGCACCATCGCAGCAATCGTATCGGTGGTGTTCTGGACGTACTACAGCGCCTTCCTCTTCCTCATCGGTGGCGAGGTTGCACAGGCCTACGAGCTGCGGCGCAGTGAATTGGCGGCACTCGCCAATGGCGCCCTCCCCCGTGCGTCCGGCAACGGTCGCCGGGCCAGCGAAGCGGGTGGGCGCGGCGTTACCAGACGGTGAACGGTCGGGGCCGCCCCGTCGTTCGTCTTTGCGTCGTCGTCGCCTCGCGTCGCACCTCCGCTCCCTCTGTCGGTCGTCCTCGTGTCCATGTCCATCGATCTTCGTAGCGATACTGTCACCCGGCCGTCCGAAGCCATGCGCGCCGCCATGGCCACCGCCGACGTGGGCGACGATGTGCTCGACGGTGATCCCACCACGGGCGCGCTCGAAGCGCTCGTGGCCAAGACGCTCGGCAAGGAACGGGCGCTCTTCTTTCCGAGCGGCAGTATGGCCAATCAGGCGGCCATCTGGGTGCACACCCGACCCGGTACCGAGCTGCTCTGCGATGCCGAGGCGCACATCTACCATTGGGAAATCGCGGGCGCGGCCGCGCTGTGCGGCGTGCAGTGCCGTCCGGTGAAGGGACAGGGGTTGGTCTATCGGGCCGACGATCTCCGCGCGCACATCCGCACGCCCAGCATTCACGCACCGGAGCCGTCACTCGTTTGCATGGAGAACACGCACAACGGGGCCGGCGGCGTTGTTACGAGCGTGGAGGAGATGCAGGCCATACAGGTGGTGGCGGGTGAGCACGGTTTGCCGGTGCACCTCGACGGCGCTCGGCTCTGGAACGCGGCGACCGCCCTGCAGCGGCCCTTGTCCGATCTCGCATCCTGTGCGGACTCGGTGATGGTGAGCTTTTCAAAGGGCCTCGGCGCACCACTCGGCGCCTGTCTCGCCGGTTCCGCAGAATTCATCACGAGGGCACACCGCGTGCGCAAGCGCTTCGGGGGCGGCATGCGCCAGAGCGGCGTCGTGGCCGCTGCCGCGATGTACGCGCTGCAGCACAACTACGGCCGCCTCGCCGAAGACCATGCGAGTGCGCGTCACCTCGAACTGGTCCTCGACGGTGCCGGCGGTGCCAAGGTCGTCTCCCCCGACACGAACATCGTCATGATCGATCTCCCCAAGCCGGTGGCAACGGATGTGGTAGCCAAGGCGCTGGAGCTCGGGGTGCGCATCTCGGCGTGGCATCCGTCACGCGTCCGTGCCGTCACGCATCTCGACGCGCCCGCTGGCGTGGTGGCCGAGGCCGCCGCGCGAATCCGGCAGGCGCTGGAGGCGGTGCTGGCCTAGCGGGCGGCGTACAGCGCCAGGCGCAAGCCGAAGCGCGCAGCGACGAAGCGCGAGCGGCTCGCGCCGTTCGCCGTGTCGCAGTACCAATTCGCTCGCCGGTCCACTATACTCCGGGTGTCCCGGGTCCCGGAGGGCGGCATGCCGCCAAATCGGTCAGGACCCCGCAGGTAGCAGCCGTACGTGGATGTTGACGTCGCTTCGTCAGGCCCGGGGCACTGCGCGCAGGAGGATTTGCTCTCTCGAGCGGACCTCCTGCGCGTTTTTTATGCCACCAGACGGTCGGTGCTCGACGCGCGGAGCGGCTCGAACGCGGCCTGCGTGCGGTCGGATGGCGGGAGCTCGGAGAGCACGCGCGCGGGCAGGGGACGTGACAGGAGGACGCCTGGCCCGAACAGGCCCCTCATGCGCCGGCTTCACTGCGGCCTCTCCCTCCACCCCTTAGATTGCTGTCATGTCGCTCGCCCTCGCTCGCAAATACCGCCCGCGGAACTTCGCGACGGTAGCGGTCCAGTCGCACGTCGCCAACACCCTCAAGGGCGCCATCGCGCGTGGTCGCGTAGCCCACGGCTACCTGTTGTGCGGCCCCCGTGGGACGGGTAAGACGACGCTTGCGCGCGTGCTGGCCATGGCGCTCAACTGCGAGCGGCGCGGCGAGCCCGAGCTGCAGGGAGAACCGTGTGGCGAGTGTGCCAGCTGCCAGCGCATCTGGAGCGGGTCGGCGTCGCTCGACGTGGTGGAAATCGACGCCGCCTCGAACGGCGGCGTCGCCGATGCGCGCGACCTGCGCGAGCGGGCCATGTACGCCCCCTCCGGGGACGACCGGTACAAGGTGTACATCATCGACGAAGCGCACATGCTGTCGCGTGACGCATGGAACGCCCTGCTCAAGGTGCTTGAAGAGCCGCCGCCACGCGTAGTCTTCGTCTTCGCTACCACCGAAGCGCAGAAAGTGCTCGGGACGGTGGTCTCCCGGTTGCAGCGATTCGACCTCAAGCGTATCGGTCCGGCCGAAATTCGTGAGCGGCTCGCCGCCGTGCTCACCGAAGAAGGGGTGCGCTTCGAGGATGACGCGCTCGGCATGATCGCCCGCGCCGCCGACGGCGGCCTGCGTGACGCGCTGTCGCTCACCGACCAGGCCATCGC
>DCZC01000158.1:618-810 GCA_002331565.1 Gemmatimonas sp. UBA2094 | reverse complement strand
GACGCGCTGTCGCTCACCGACCAGGTGCTGTCGCTTGGTGAAACCGCCGAAGTGACGAGTGAACGGGTCACCGTGGCGCTGGGCCTCATCCCCGACGACGAGTACGTCGCGCTCCTCGATGTGATTCTCGAGCGGCGCCCCGCCGACGTGTTCACGCTGGTGCAGCGGCAGGCCGACGCCGGCGTGGATTTC
>DCZC01000158.1:0-456 GCA_002331565.1 Gemmatimonas sp. UBA2094 | reverse complement strand
GGCCGACGCCGGCGTGGATTTCACGTTGTTGCTCGCCGGACTCGGTCGCCTGCTGCGCGCGCTTCTTGCTGTCACCATCGGCGGGCAGCCACCCGAGTTGTCCGATCGCGTGCGCGTCGCGCTCGACGAGCGGAAGGGGCGCGTGTCCACGGGGGACCTCGTACGCATGCTGCACGCGCTGCTCGACCTCGAACCCATGTATCGCAAGAGCGGCCAGCCGCAGTTGCTGCTCGAAACGCTGCTCGTCCGCTTCGCGCTGCTCGATCGCACCGTCGAGATCGAAGAGGTGCTGAAGGGCTTCGGCGCGGGTGGCGGGCACGAGGATCCGCCCCCCCGCCGCGTCGCACACGAATCGCGCGTGGCCTCAGCGCACGCGCTGCCGCCCTCGCCGCCACCAGCGCCCTGTGTCGTAAGCACACATCGGCCTCTCAGTGATGTACGAATAGGGGCACGCGT
>DCZC01000113.1:8943-9063 GCA_002331565.1 Gemmatimonas sp. UBA2094 | reverse complement strand
GGAAGTACTGCGCCGGGGTGCTGCAATAGGCTACCGTCATGTTCCCCTCGGCGCACAACTGCAGGAAGCGTTCGAGACGCGCGCTCGAATGCTCCGGGCCCTGCCCTTCGTAGCCGTGCG
>DCZC01000113.1:388-8777 GCA_002331565.1 Gemmatimonas sp. UBA2094 | reverse complement strand
TGCCCTTCGTAGCCGTGCGGCAGCAGCATCACGAGGCCGCTGTCCTGCCCCCACTTGGCGCGGTCGGCCACGATGAACTGGTCGATGATCGGCTGCGCCACGTTCACGAAGTCGCCGAACTGCGCCTCCCAGAGCGTGAGCGTATCGGTGGCAACGACACTGTACCCGTATTCGAACGCCAGCACGGCGGTTTCAGAGAGCGCCGAGTTGTACACCTCGAACGCGCCCTTCGCGCCCGGGAGGTTGGCGAGCGGCGCGTACTTGCGCCCCGTGTTCACGTCGTTGAGCACCGAATGGCGGTGCGAGAACGTACCACGCTCTGCATCCTGACCGGTGATGCGCACCGACATGCCATCGAGTATGAGGGAGCCGAAGGCCAGCGCTTCGGCATGCCCCCACTCGATGCCGCCCTGCTCGCCCATCGTCTCGCGACGGCGCTCGAGCTGTTTGGCGAGACGCGGGTTGACCGCGAAGTCCGCCGGCCACTGCAGCAGCGATTCGTTGACGAAGTGCAGACGCTCCGGCCTCACGCTGGTGACGACCGGCGTCGGGGCCGCCTCGACGGTGTCGGCGGGCCACGGCGCATGCTTCTCGCTACCCAGCAGCGACTGCTTGAAGCGCGCGTGAATGTCGGCGTAGCGCTGAGACACCAACCGCTCCACCTGCGCCGCGTCGCCGGCGCTCATCACTCCTTCGCTCACGAGACGGCTGGCCCACACCTGCGGCACCGTGGGGTGCTTGCGGATGGCCGCCGTGCGCGTGGGCTGTGTGTACATCGGCTCGTCACCCTCGTTGTGCCCGTGACGGCGATAGCCCACGAGATCGATGAGGACGTCCTTCTTGAACGCCGCGCGGTAGGCGCACGCAAGCCGCATCGCGATCACGCACCCTTCCGCATCGTCGGCGTTCACGTGGAAGATCGGGATCTCGAAACCCTTCGCGAGGTCTGACGAGTAGTACGTGGAGCGCGCGTCCGACGGATCGGTGGTGAACCCCACCTGGTTGTTCACGATGATGTGAATCGTGCCGCCCGTACGATACGCGTTGAGGTGCGAGATGTTCAGCGTCTCGGCCACGATGCCTTCACCCGGGAAGGCCGCGTCACCGTGGATGGCCACCGGCACCACCTCGTGCTCATTGCGACGGCCCGGCTGGCCGGGCTCGCGCTGCAGTGCGCGCACCACGCCTTCAATGACGGGATTCACCACCTCGAGGTGCGACGGATTGGGCATGAGGCGCAGCTTCACCTCACGACCTTCCACCATTCGCGCACCGTTGTAGCCCATGTGGTACTTCACGTCGCCGGTCGCGTTCTCGTCGGCGGCGTCATGATGGCCCTCGAACTCGGCAAACAACGCCTCGTACGGCTTGCCCATCACATTCGTGAGCACGTTGAGACGGCCGCGGTGTGCCATGCCGATCACCACCTCGGACGCGCCTTCGCGGCCCAGCGCGTCGATCATCGCATCGAGCATGGGGATGAGCGTGTCGGTGCCTTCCACGGAGAAACGCTTGTAGCCCTGATACGCGCGCCCGAGGAAGCGCTCGAGGCCGTCGACTTCATTGAGGCGCGTGAGCACCTGCTTCTTCTCGTCGGCCGTGAGCGGGCGCGTGAGGATGCCATCGCGGAAGGCCCGCCGGAACCAGTCGCGCTCCTCGTACACCTCGAGATGCCACACCTCGTAGCCAACGCGCCCCGAGTACACGCTGCGCTTGCGCGCGATGAGATCCTTGGCGGTGGCGTAGCGATCATCACCCAGGGCGGCGCCGGGGATCGCTTCGAGATCGGCCTCCGTGAGGCCGTGGAATTCGGGGCGCAGTTCGTCGGCGCCGGGAGGCGGCGTGCCGAGGGGATCGAGCTGTACGGCATAGTGGCCGAACATGCGAATGGCCTGCTGCAGCGACGCGGCGGCGGCGACCTTGGCAAGCAACGCGGTGTCCACCGCACCGGTGGCGGGTGCCGCCGCGGCGGGGGCCCCGAACAGCGACTCGGCAATACGGAAATACTGACGCCACGTCTCGTCGACGCTGGCCGGATCGCGACGGTATCGCTCGAACTGCTCGGCGAAAATGCCGTCGTTGAAGGCGCTCGTAATGGCTGACATAGCGACGAAATCTAGTGGGGCCCAGAGTCCAAATCTGTGCCCCCGATTCGCTAAACAGGGAATGCCGGTTAGTCCGTCGGCGGCAGCACGCGCGTGAAAACGGACCCGTCACCGGGAAGGGTCACCGGTTCGATGCGACCGCCCGGGAGGGTCGCCAGCCGGCGGGCGATGGAGACGGCCGGGTGCTCGCGCGCGACCTGTCCGGTGGCGAAAGCGCGTGCATTCGGGAACCGTGCGCCGCCCTGCGCGGCTTGGGGATCCATGGCGAACCCGAAGCGAAAGACCGGCAAGCAGCCAGGGGCGGTCAACGGCCACCCGGACAAGATCTGCGCCCGCTGCGGGCGCCCCTTCAGCTGGCGAAAGAAATGGGAACGCGATTGGGACAGCGTGCGCTATTGCAGCGACAAGTGCCGCATGGGGAAGTCTGCCGGGTGACCTGCCCCGCGCCGGTCACGAGCGCGGTCCCCATTCCTTCCCGAGGGTCGTCATGAGCTCCGTGAGGAGCGCGATGCCGTCCCACAGGTTGCCCACCCGCAGGTTCTCGTTGGGGGCGTGCTGACTGTTGTCGGCATTCACGGTAGGCACGGTGATCACCGTCGCGCCCAACTGCTCCACGAAGTGAAACAGTGGCAGTGATCCGCCAAGGATCGGCAGCGTGAACGGCTCCCGGCCGTAGCTGCGCGCCATTACCCGCTTCACGGCCTGCACACTCGGGAGGGTGCTCTTCACCTGCACGGCTTTGTAGCCACTGTCGTAGGCAACGTACGCGAGGCGGCTGCGGTCCGTGCTACTGGTCGCGGCATTGGCATCGCGCACGATGGTGTACCCCTGCTGCACGAGATGCTGCTCGAGCAGTCGGCGAATGCGGGCCGGCTGCTGGTCGGGCACGAGACGAAAATCGATGCTCACACTCGCGCTCGTGGGCACGGCATTGCTTGCGCCGTTGCCCACGTTGCCCGCACGCATGCCGCGGATGTTGAGCGCCGGCTGCATGATGCGCTCACCAAGCGCGGCATTGTTCGCCTCGGTACGGGACAATCCCAGCGAGGTCCGCACGCTGTCGTCCGTTGTACTCAGGGCGCGGGCGAGCGCCCGGTCCCCGTCGCTCGGCGCAGGTACGTCGCCGTAGAAGCCGGGGATGAGCACCCGCCCGTCACGGTCGCGCAGACTCGCCACGAAGTGCGCCGCGGCCACGGCCGGATTGGGCGCCCAGTTGCCGTAATGCCCGCTGTGCAGCGCGCGGTTCGCGCCGTAGAACGTCACTTCTGCGCCCATCACGCCGCGCACGCCGAGCACGATCTGCGGCGTGCCGCTCACGTGCACAGGACCATCGAAGAAGAGCCACGCGTCGGCGGCCAGCCGGTCCTTGTTGGTGCGCAGGATCTCGGCGAGATGATTGGAGCCCGCCTCTTCCTCGCCCTCGAGGAAGAACTTCACGTTTATACTGCCCTTTTGGCCGAGCGCCTTCATGGCGTCGAGCGCCGCAAGCATGGCGACGACGGGCCCCTTGTCGTCGCTGGCCGAGCGCGCACGGATGCGCACCTCGGGATCGACCGTCTCCCCCGGCGCAGGGAAAGGCACGTCGTCGGTGGGTGCGCTGTTGCGATAGCGGTTGAGCTTGGGCGTGAACGGATCGTGGTCCCAGCCGCCTCCCGCCACCGGCTGGCCGTCGAAATGCGCGTAGAACACCACGGTCCGCGTGGCGCCGGGCGCTTTGAGTTCACCGTACAGCGCGGGACTGCCGCCGCTGGCGGCTCGCAGCGGTGTGAGTGTCACCCCCCGCTTGCCGAACGCCTGCGTGAGGAAGGCGATGTTCTTCGCGATGTCGTCCTGGTTGCTCGCCACGTTGGGAATGGCGAACAGGGCGAAGGCTTCGTCGAGAATCTCGCGTTCGTGCTGTTTGCGCCAGCCGTCCACCTGTTGGCGGAGCGACTGCGCGGTGGCGACGGTGGGCGCGAACAGCGCGGCGGCGGCGAGAGCGGTGAGAAGTGGGCGCATGGCTCTCACGCTACACGTTCTCGAGACACGGAGGAAGGGAGGCACGGAGTCGTTTGATCTCCGTGCCTCACCGTCTCCGCGCCTCTGTGCTCAAAACTCGTACGCCGCCGTCAGGAACACGGCACGCGCCGGCAAAATGAAGTAGCGTACCTTCCCACTGCTGCTCACGGCGCCGCTGCCGAACTTGCGGGTATCGCCGAGGTTCTGGCCACGCAGCGTGAAGCTCGCGCGCCCCAGCGAAAGGCGCGCGGTGGCGTCGACGGTGTAGTAGTCGGGGAGCGCGCGATCGGGGCTGCTGGTGTTGTCGAGGAACGCGCGACTCTGATAGCGGCCTTCCACGCTCACCCACAGGCGCTGCACCGGCATGACCTCCACGCGATGCGCGCTCGTGATGCGCGGCGTGAGCAGCGGCTCCACGTTGCGTCGCACTACCGGCGTGCCGCGCGAGCTGTCGGTGAACTGCTTGATGCGGTTCGTGCTCCAATTGGCGTTACCGGCGAGCACCACGCGCTCGATACCCCGGTAGGCCCAGTCGAGCTCGAGGCCGCGCCGGTAGCTGCTCCCCACGTTGCGGCGCAGGATCGATCCGCTCGCCGTGGGGGCGCCGATGCGGGCGATATCGTTGCGGAAGTCCATGCTGTACACGTTGGCCGAAAGGTCGAACGTGCGCTTCGTGATGTTCACCCCGGCCTCGAAGTCGCGCAGCTGCTCCGGCTTCACGCGCGAGAAGTCGCCGTAGGCCGCCACGTTGTCGGCGTTGAGATCGTCATCACCCGCAAAGAGATCGTTGCGCGCCGGTTCGCGGCTGGTGGCGCCGTAGCTGGTGAACGCCGATATGCCCTTGCCCAGTGCAAACGTCACGCCAGCCTTGGGGTTGAGGAAGGCCCAGTCGATGCGGCGTTCGCTGATGTTCGCGTTGAGCGACGGTTCGTAGCGGAAGCGCGTCCAGCGCCCCTGCACGTCACCGAACCACGTGACCTTGCCCTGCGTGTACGACAGCTTCACGAAGCCGCTCGCGTCCTGCTTGTGGCCGGTGTTGTCGTACAGCTCCGTGCCGGGCTGGAAGTAGCCGCGGTGGGCCCGCTGATACGTGTTGGCGTTGACGCCCGTGTTCATGGCGAGCGCCCCCTTCTCCACGTTGTACACGCTCGTCACACCGTACCACGTGTGTGCGAGGTTGAAGCGGTAGCGGTCGGGCAATTCGAAGTAGTCGTAGTTGCCGCTGGCCGAGTTGCGGTACACGGTCGTGTTCACCGACCCGCCATCGGCGAGCGACCGTGACCACGCCAGCGACACCATCTGCTGGCCGAACTTGTCGCGCTCGTTGGGCGCCAGCGGGTTGAAGCGCCAGTTCTGTTTGAGCTGCGCCAGCGTGGCGCCGGTGTAGCTGAGCGTGTCGTACAGCTGCCCCACGAGCGCCGTGAGCTTCACGATATCGCGCGCGCCGAACCAGCCGGCGCCGAGGAACCCGGTGCGACCGGCCACGCCGCTGTGATCACGATAGCCATTGGTGCGCAGCGCGCTCACGCGGCCGTACGCGGCGAACCCGTGCTGCAGGCCGCTGTTGAAGCCGGCGGTAACCCGCTGCGCCCCGAAGCTCCCCACCTGCACCTGCACGTCACCACCGGCATCGGCACGGGCGACGGGCATGGTTTCGAAGTTGATGCTCCCGGCGTAGCTCGCCGTACCGGCGGTGCTGGTGCCCACGCCACGCTGCACCTGCACGCTCTGCACGTTCGACAGGAGATCCGCGAAGTTCGCGAAATAGAGGACCTGATCCTCCATGTCGTTGAGCGGCACACCGTCGATGGTGATGTTGATGCGCGTCTGGTCGAGGCCGCGCAAGCGCAGGTAGCTGTACCCCCACTGCGTCCCACTTTCCGTGTGCGCGATGAGACTCGGCGCCGCGTTCATGAGCAGCATGGGCACGTCCTGCCCGAACTGCCGCTGCGTGATGACGGCGCGCTCGATGGTCTTCTGCGCGATGGGGGTATTACTGCCGGCACGGATGGCCTGCACGGTGACGCCTTCGATCCGCCGCGCGGCGGAGTCGGTCTTGGCCGAATCCGGCTTGGTCTGGGCCGAGGCAGTGACGGCGGTGACGAGCAGGACACCGAAGGGGGCGACCGCCGGAACCACGGTGCGCGCGATCGTGCGCGACACGCGGGTCTCCGGTCGCCCGGCGCGCCCGAGGCGCGCGAGGATGCGACGAAACACGTTGGACTCCCTACGCCGGTATCAACCGGATCAGGTTCGACGGGTGTTATCTCAGCCGGACGCTCACTGGCGGCGCCGGCACCCCGGTCATGTGGGCGGAAGGCTAATTAGCTTTGCACGTCATGACCAGTGCCGATCCGGCCGCCTCCATGTCCGTCTGTACGTGGCTCTCCGCCCACGGCTCGTCGTGCGCCGAGGCGTTCGGCTTCGTCACGGGGGTGGCCAACGTGTGGCTGGTGACCCGCGAAAGCATCTGGTGCTGGCCGCTCGGCGTGCTCAATGCGGTGTTCTACATGGTTGTGTTCGCGCGTACCGGGCTCTACAGCGACACCGGCCTGCAGGTGGTGTACTTCACGCTGTCGCTCTACGGCTGGTGGCACTGGTGGCGCGGCGGCCAGCAGCACGAGGCGGTGATCGTGACCCGCACATCGCTGCGACAGACCATCACACTGAGCACCGTCATCGTCGGCACCTGGGTGGCCCTCGCCCTGATCACGTCGCGCATTCCGGGCGTCGCGCTCCCGTGGCTCGACTCGCTGCTGGTGGCCATCAGTCTCGTCGCGCAGTGGATGATGACGCGCAAGCTGCTCGAGAACTGGCTGCTCTGGATCGCCGTGGACGTGGTGTACATCGGGCTGTTCATCAACCGCGGGCTGCCGCTCACGGCCGTGCTTTATGCGGTCTTCCTCGGGCTCGCCACGCTGGGCTATGTGCAGTGGCGGAAGTCTGAAGCCCGGCACGCCGCCGCCCCATGACCTCGTCGGTGAAGCGGCTGGTGGTCACCGGCTCCGAGTGCACGGGCAAGACGATGCTCGCCGCCGCGCTGGCGGCGCGATACGACGTTCCCATGGCGCCGGAATTCGTGCGGGGGTATGCAGCCGCCGCCGGGCATGCCATCGGTGTGGACGACCACTGGCCCATCGCGCGAGGACAGGTGGCAGTGCAGGACGCAACCGTGGCCAATGCGCTCCGCCTCGAGCGGCCACTCGTGATCTTCGACACCGACCTGCTCAGCACCGTGGCGTACGCGTGGCATTACACCGGGCAGTGCGACCCAGGCATCGAAGCCATGGCGCGCGCGCGCGTAGCCGACCACTATCTGCTGCTCGACATCGATGTCCCGTGGATCACCGACGGCGTGCGCGACCGCGGAGATCAGCGCCAACACCTGCACACCCTGTTCCGCGACACGCTCGCGCGATTCGGGGCACCGTTCACGCTCATCAGTGGTTCGTGGGATGAGCGCTTCGCCGCCGCCGTCGGAAATATCGACGCGTTGCTGCACCAAACCTGACCCCTGCTTACCATGTCGAAGACACCGCAAACCTTCGCAAATCACGCGCAGTTCACCCCGCTCTATCACTTCTTCACCAGCCCGCTGGCACTGATCTTTCTCGTGTGGAGCATCACGCGATTCTTCGGGATGCCCGGCTACGACACCGGCTATATGCTCGTGGGCGCGCTGGCGATGTTCGGCGTGGTGTCGGTGTCGCGTCTGTCACCGCTGCGCGCGCAAGACCGCATCATCCGGCTCGAAGAGCAGTTGCGCTATCAGCGTGTGCTCCCCGCGGCACTGGCCGAGCAGGCCATGAATACCTTCTCCCCGCGTCATTACATCGCGCTGCGTTTTGCGAGCGATGCCGAGCTCGCCGGTCTCGTGGAGACGGTCATCGCCAACCCGGCGATGAAGGGGAAGGAAATCAAGCAGCAGATCAGGAACTGGCGCGCCGATTACTTCCGGCTCTGAGCGGAGCGGGGCGGCTGGGGCACCGTCGTCAGGAGTTCCACCGGCAATCCGCCGTTCGTCGTCCGCAGTACGGGCGCGAGCGTCAGCCGGAGCTGCCCGGCGAGCGCACGATCGGGCGGCACCAGCATGCCCAGACGCCAGCCGCGCCCACCAGCGCGTAGCACGTCGCCGAGCCGCGCGTACAACCCGCGCAGATCGGCGCCACCACTCACCCGCTGCCCGTACGGCGGGTTCGTGAGCAGCACCCCCCGGTCGCCGATGGCGGCCAAATCGGTTTCGGAGAGGGCGCCTTGCTCGATGACGAGGTCATCGGGCACGCCCG
>DCZC01000113.1:0-209 GCA_002331565.1 Gemmatimonas sp. UBA2094 | reverse complement strand
GACGAGGTCATCGGGCACGCCCGCCCGCGCTGCATTCGCTCGCGCCGCCTCGATGGCGCCGGCGTCGCGGTCACGCAGAACGATGGGGACCCCCACCGACGGCTTCACCCGGGCCCGCGCGATGTCACGCTCGGCCGCGTAGGCTGTCGTGGGAGCCTCGGGCCATCCTTCCAGCGCGAAGCCCCGCGACAACCCGGGCGCGATGTCGC
>DCZC01000019.1:8843-13329 GCA_002331565.1 Gemmatimonas sp. UBA2094 | reverse complement strand
GCCGCCGGGGCGGGCCGGGCCGCCGGGGCCGCCTTGGGCGCCGACAGGCGCATCTTCGCCATCACGCGGTCGGTGATGTCGAGGTTCTTGTCCGCCGAAACGATGAACGAGCCCGCCGCGACGTCGAAGATGAACGAATAGCCGCCTTCCATGCGCATGTCATCGAGCACCTTGCGCAGATTTTCCATGATCGGCGCCATGAGCTCTTCCTGCCGATCCTGCGCCTGCGACTGGAGCTTCTGAGCCTGCGCACCCCAGTTCTGCTCCTTCTCACGCAGCACCTTCAGGCGGGCCTCCTTCGCCGCCGCCTGCAACGTGGGCTCTTCCTTCGCCCACGCTTCGTTCATCGCGGTAAGCGAATCCTGCAACTTGGTGAGCTGCGCGCGGATGCCCACCATTTCCTTCTCGAACGTGGCTTCGGCCTCGCCGCGACCCGGCGCGTTCTGCAGAAGCGCCTGCGAATTGACGAACGCGAACTTCTGCCCCTGCGCCGAAGCGAGTGACGGAACGGAAGCGAGGACAGCAACGGCACCGACAACGGTAAGCAAACGCATGATGAGGTCCTGAGTTAGAAGAGCTGGCCGAGACGGAAGTGGAACTGCCACTTGGGCGCCTTCTCGAGACGGCCCGTCGTGATGTTTACCGCCTGACGGTCAAAGCCGTACGCCATGTCCAGTCCGAGCGGACCAAGCGGCGTTACGGTAGATACCCCAAATCCGGCCGAGCGGTAGAGGCGGGTGGGGTTGATCTGTCGGGCGGAAGCCCAGTTGTTCCCGGCGTCGGCAAAGACGTTGAAGTAGAACATCTGGTTGAACCGGAGCCCGATTTCTCCGGTCATGGTCATGAAGGCGTTACCGAACGAGGCCGGATCGGAGCGGTACTGGTCCGTGTTCGGATTGAAGCCCTGCGGAGTGATGGAGAACTCGGGGTAGCCGCGCAGCTGCTGTCCGAACATCACACCACCCACCGCAAACTGCTGTTGGAAGAAGAACGGTCCGGAGTTGCCGAACAGCGCACCGGTACGGGCTGAGAGCCCCATGGCGAGCTTGATCGGCTGCGACCCGGGATTGCTCCCCCCGAACTGGGCGAGCGGCGCATACGCGCGCATCTCGGTGGTGATACGCTGGAAGTTGACCGTGCCGCCGAACGGACCACCGCTCAGGTCCATCTGCACCGAGCGCAGGGAACCGGCCGTAGCGAATGGCATGTCGATGCGCGTGTCGTACTGGTACTCGAGTCCCACGTTGGAGCGGAGGCAGTTGCGTGAGCAGCTGCCGACGATCGTCCCCGACGTGAACGTCGCATTTTCCACGTTGTACGATACCGCGACCGTGGAGAAGTAGGACCACGGCGTGGGCAAACCGAGGCGGAACTGCGAGCCGGTCCGGATGTTCTGACCGAGGTTGCCGACGATGAAGCGTGACTGTGTGCGGTACGCGCTCAGCGCGCCGGAGAGCCGCGTTCCCTTGAGTGCGGGGTCGGTATAGGTCGCCGTAAAATCGTTGAAGAAGCGACCATACTGCCAATTGAGGCGCCCCGACTTGCAGAGCCCGAAGAGGTTGGGCTGCTCCAGCCCGACGAACCCGCCGAAGCCCACGCCCCCCTGGCCCATGGACGCGCCGAAATTCACCGAGCCCGTGCGCTTCTCCTTCACGCGGAACACGATGTCCACGTCGCCCTGCTCGTTGATCGGACGATAGTCCGGGAACGGCATCGGCTGCTCGAAGAAATTCATGTTCCCGATGCTCTGATAACTGCGGATGAGCGCCTGCTGGTTGAACGGCCCCCCCGGCACGAGGAAGATCTGCCGGCGGATGCAATCGTCACTCGTGAAGTCGTTGCCGACGATCTCGATGCGATTGACGATGGCCGGGTTCTTCTCCTCGATTTCCCAGCGGAGGTTGGCGGTGGGCACCGAATCGGGGCCCGCGAAACGTCGCTCCACCACCGGGCGCACCTGCGCATACAGGTACCCGTTGTCGCGGTAGGCACCGTTGACCTTCTCGAGCGCGGCGTCCCACTTCGCCTGATCGAATACGCCCTCCGGCGCCTCGGGCTGCCGGAAGATCAGCCCCTTCGCACGCTGCGTAAGCGTCTTCGATTCCTTGCCGTCGAACGGATAGAACTTGCGCAGATCTTCGGTATTGAAACGGCGATTGCCCGCAATTTCGAACGACCCGACGCGGAACTGCGGTCCTTCGTCGACGGTGATCTGCACGAGCCCCTTACCCCTCTCGCGATTGACCACCAGCGTGTCCTTGGTGATGCGCGCGTCCACGTGCCCGAGACGGGCGAACAATGCCGGGATACGCTCGCCCAGGTCACCAACGTACTTGTCGTCGTCGTATTCTCCCTTGCGGAAGAAGAAGAACCCTTCGGGCTTCGTCTTCATCGCGCCGACGATCGTCTTCTCCCGCACCGACCTGTTGCCGATGATGTCGATCGCCGAAATCGCGAGGCGACGCCCCTCGTCGATCGTGTACGCGATGGCGATGCGCCCGTCGCTCATGGTGGTGGAGTCGATTTTCACCTGCGCGAGATAATAGCCGGCGTTCTCGTAGACCGAGTCGATCCTGGCTTTCGCGCGTGCGACCTGCAGCGGATCGATGGGCCGCCCGATCAGCAGGTCGATCTTGTCCTTCACCGAGCGTTCGGAAATCGCCTTCGGCCCGGAGACGGTGATGTCGCCGAGGATGAGGCGCTCCTTCACCTGCACGACCGTGAGCACCTTCCCCGGCACCGATTCGAGATCGCACAGGATCTGCACGTCGTCGAACTCCCCGAGGGCATACAGCGCCTTGAGGGAGCGCTGCAGCGTGGGGAAGTTGAGCGCGGCGCCCTTCGTGATGCCGGCCTCGGTCCGGATGCGCGCCTCGTTCACACGCGCCGCGCCGCGAACGGCGACGGAATCGGTGGTGGTGCACCGGCCGGCGACCTCCTGGGCGGCCAGCAGGCGCGGCGCCAACAGTAAGGTCGCGATGACGGCCATGGCACACACCGACGCGATACGTCGCGCCGGCGAGTGGCCGGGAATCCGGGGAAAGCGTTTCAGCATAGCCTCGAAATATATACGGGCGGATACGCAAGGGCCGAGCCCACGCCCCGTTTTCCTACCCCCGAGCAGGAAAAACGGCCGGGCCCCAACGTGGGGCCCGGCCGTCTGACACCGGACTGGGAGGCTGGCGTTGCCTCCGGACAGCACTCAGCTCGCCTGCGGACTGGGGGAAAGCACCCGGAACTCCAGCTTCTCCTTCTCGGTGGCAGAGACCGCCACCTCGATCTCGTCGCCGCGGGAGAACTCGCCCATGAGCAGCTTCTCCGACAGCGGGTCTTCCACGTACCGCTGGATGGCCCGCTTCAGCGGACGGGCACCAAAGTGCTCGTCATGACCGTGGTTGACCAGGAACTCCGTCGCCTCCGCGGTGAGCCTGATCGTGATCTCCTCCTCGGCCAGACGCTTCTGGACGTCGGCGAACAGGATGGACACGATCTGCGAGATGTGCTCCCTGCCCAGCGGGTGGAACACGATCACGTCGTCGAGACGGTTGAGGAACTCGGGGTTGAACACCCGCCCCATCTCTTCCTTCACCTTGTCGGCGATGCGCTCGAAGTCTCCACGCGCATCGTTGGTGGCGAACCCGAGCGACTTGCCACGCGTGATGTCCTTGGCGCCGACGTTCGACGTCATGATCACCACCGTGTTCTTGAAGTCGATCACCCGGCCGTAGTTGTCGGTGAGGTGACCCTCGTCGAGCACCTGCAGCAGGATGTTGAACACATCCGGGTGCGCCTTCTCGATTTCGTCGAGCAGGATGACACTGTAGGGCTTGCGACGCACCGCCTTGGTGAGCGTCCCGGAGTCCTCGTACCCAACGTAGCCCGGGGGCGCACCGATGAGCCTCGACACGGAGAACTTCTCCATGTACTCGCTCATGTCGACGCGGATGAGCGCCGAGGCATCAGCGAACATGAACTTGGCCAGCGCGCGCGCCAGCTCGGTCTTGCCGACGCCCGTGGGGCCCGAGAAGATGAACGAGCCGATCGGGCGACGCGGATCCTTGAGGCCGGCACGGCTGCGGCGGATGGACCGGGCCAGCGCTTTGATGGCCTCGTCCTGTCCCACCACCGTCCCATGCAGCTCGTCTTCCATGCGCAGCAGACGCGACGTCTCGGCTTCCTGAAGCCGCGTGACCGGGATGCCAGTCCAGCGGCTCACGATGAACGAGATCTCCTCTTCGCCGAGCGTGGGACGGAACGACTGACGCCGCTGCTCCCACTCCTCCTGCTTTCGGCGGATCTCGGCCTGCAGTTCGCGCTCGTTGTCACGCAGCGAGGCCGCCCGCTCGAAGTTCTGGTCGCGCACCGCGGCTTCCTTCTCGAGGTTGATCTTCTCGAGCTGCTCCTTGAGATCGGCGACCTCGGCCGGCGGAACCTGCGCCGCCAGTCGGGCCCGCGCCCCCGCTTCGTCGATCACGTCGATCGCCTT
>DCZC01000019.1:404-8653 GCA_002331565.1 Gemmatimonas sp. UBA2094 | reverse complement strand
CCGGCAGGAAGCGGTCGGTGATGTACCGCTCCGACAGCTTGGCGGCGGCGAGCAATGTCTCGTCGGGGATGTTCACGCGGTGGTGATCCTCGTACTTCTTCCTGAGCCCCTGCAGAATCTGCACGGTTTCGTCGATCGAGGGCGGATCTACCACGACCGTCTGGAAGCGACGCTCGAGCGCCCCGTCCTTTTCGATGTACTTGCGATACTCGTTGAGCGTGGACGCCCCGACACACTGCAGTTCGCCGCGCGCGAGCGCCGGTTTGAGCATGTTGCTGGCGTCGATGGCGCCTTCGGCCGCGCCCGCGCCCACGAGCGTATGCAGCTCGTCGATGAACAGAATGACCTGCTTGTTCTGCGCGATCTCGTTCATGACCGCCTTGAGGCGCTCTTCGAACTGGCCGCGATACTTGGTGCCGGCGATCACCGCCGCCATGTCGAGCGACAGCACGCGATTCTCGCGCAGATTTTCCGGACACTCGCCGTTGGCGATGAGCTGCGCGAGTCCTTCCACGATAGCGGTCTTGCCGACACCGGGTTCGCCGATGAGTACCGGGTTGTTCTTCTTGCGGCGCGACAGGACTTCCATGACGCGCTCGATTTCCTTGGCGCGGCCGATCGTGGGATCGAGCTGCCCTTCGGCGGCGAGCTGCGTGAGATCGCGGCAGAAGTGGTCGAGGGCGGGCGTTTTGGACTTCTTGTCGCCCTTGGCCTGCCCGCCGGCCGATGGCGGAGCCCCAGCGCCCGCCTTTTCCGGCGGCGGCGCCTGGGTGCCGCCTTGCGGCATCTCCGTGCCGAGCAGGCGCAACGTCTCGGCGCGCGCCGCCTCCAGGTTCACGCCGGCGTCGGTGAGCACCTGCGCCGCAATGCCCTTCTCCTCACGGAGCAGGCCGAGCAGCAGGTGTTCGGTGCCGACATAGCTGTGATTGAGATCGCGGGCCTCTGCCATCGCGAGCTCGAGCACCTTCTTGGCACGCGACGTGTACGGGAGGTCGGGACCGGTGGCCTGTGCCGCCTTCCCCTTCTTGACCGTGTCCTCGATCTTCAGCGTGACGTCGTCGAGGTCCACGTTGAGGTTTTGCAGCACTGCCGCCGCAACGCCCTCCCCCTCACGGATGAGCCCGAGCAGAATGTGCTCCGTACCCACGTACTCGTGGTGCAGGCGCGCCGCTTCCTCACGTGCCATCGCAAGGACCTTCCGCACCCGCTCGGTGAAGTTGTAGCCGTTCATCGCACCCTCAGGGTCGTTGGGAAGCGGATCATTCGACGCCGCCGCCTTCGCTCACCAACACCTGCCGCACGTACTTGGCGCGCGCCAGGTTGGCCTCGCTGTCCGTCAGCACCCGTCCCTCGAGATGAGCAAGGTGTGCCGACTGGGCAAAGATCAGGAGCTTGTTGAGTGTGTATACACTGAGCCCGGTGATCAGTTTCAGACCGACGGCCAGGCGAACGCCACTCAGGTAGTTCATGGCCTCGTCGAACGAGAGGCTGCGGGCATACCGCAGCGTTCCGTACGCGCGCCACAATTTGTCCTCGATAATATATCCCGCATCGCGCACCAACACACGGCGCGCTTCCTCTTCGCGCTCGATCACGTGACGAACGACGCGCACCAGCAGATCCTGCAGCTCCTCTTCCGACCGCCCCAGCGTGGTCTGGTTGGACAACTGGAAGAAGTTGCCAACCACTTCGCTCCCCTCCCCGTAAAGTCCGCGGTAGGTGAGCCCCATCTGCTGGAGCCCGGCGAGTACCTTGCCGATCTCCTTCGTCAACACCAGCCCCGGTAGATGGATCAACACCGAGGCCCGCAATCCAGTGCCCGCATTGGTGGGACAGGCGGTGAGGAATCCGAATTCCCGGTGAAACGCGTACGGCACCTGCACGCCGAGCTCCCGGTCGAGCCGGTTGACCCCCTCGAACGCCTGCGACACGGCGAATCCGCTGCGCAGCGCCTGCAGTCGCAGATGATCCTCCTCGTTCACAAGCAGACCCACGGACTCGCCAAGGAACACCGCCGCACCGCTGCGCACCGGATGCTGCGGATCAAGCCCGGCCAATTCTTTGCTCACCAAGTGGCGCTCGTGCAACAGTTGCCGGTCCACTACCGGCAGGTCTTCGAGACGCAGCAACAGGCTGCCACTGAGCGATGGGACCCCCGTCAGCGCGTCCCGCACTTGGGCCAACATGCGCAGCCGCTCTCCCTCGCGAGCGCGACCGGTGAACGCGTAACCGGACACGTTGCGCGCCAGGCGGATGCGCGTGGAAATGACCACGTCACTGTTGGGACCGGAGGCGTCAAGCCACCGAACGCCTCCATCGGGCAGCAGTGACAGATCGAGTCCCGGACGAGGCGCGCTCATACGGTTTCCGTCTCCAGCGTCCTGATGCGGTCGCGCAGCTCCGCCGCCACCTCGAACTGCTCATTCTCGATGGCCCGCCGCAACCGGTCCCGCAGGTCATGCAGCGTGTCGGGCTTGTCTACCACGTGCGTGACGGGTGTCTCGTAGCGCTGCCCCACATGGCGCGAACTCCCGTGCAATCGTCGCAACAGCTCGCGCAGGCTCCGCTCCATGGCGTCGTAGCAGTGGGGACAGCCCAGACGTCCGCTGGCGCGGAAATCGCGCGCCGTCGCCCCGCAGAACGTACAGGCGGCGGCATCCTCGCTCGTGGTCGCCGCCTGCTGCTGCACCGCCTGCAGAATGTCACCAAGCGGGTGCTGCGGCACCGACAACGTGGTCTCCACGCCCTTGGCCGCCGCGCACTTCTCGCACAGGTGCAACTGCGACACCGCGTTGTCCACGATGCGCGTCAAGTGGACCACCGCGTCGCGCTCCTTGCAGTTGTCGCAAAGCATCAGGCCCCTCCGGGTACGTCCGACACCACCAACCGACCTCCTTCCAACGATAGCGCCCGGTCTGCCCGCGCGGCGAGCGACTGATTGTGGGTCACCACGACCAGCCCCAACGATTGATCGTGCGCCAACTCGGCAAACAAATCGTGCAACGACTCGGCATTGTAACGATCGAGATTGCCACTTGGTTCGTCCGCGAGCAGGACCGATGGCCCCGCCGCCAACGCCCGCGCCACCGCCGTGCGCTGCTGTTCGCCGCCGGACAGCGCCCCTGGACGATGATGCACGCGGGCGGCCAGTCCGACCCGCTCCAGCAGCGCCATGGCCCGTTCCCTCGCCCGCGGAATCGGCTCGCCCGCGATCCGCAGCGGCATCATCACGTTCTCCAGCGCCGAGAACTCGCGCAGGAGATGATGAAATTGAAACACGAACCCGACGGTCCGGTTCCTCAGTGCGTCGAGCGTGTCTTCGGCCAGCCCCTCAACCGCCTGCCCTGACAACCGGATGCGACCGGCCGACGGGCGTTCGAGGGCGCCCAGCACGTGCAGCAGCGTGCTCTTGCCGGCACCGCTCTCCCCCACGATGGCCACCATCTCGCCACGACGGACGCTGATCGATACCTCGTCCAGCACCCGGATGATGCCGCCGTCGCCGCCCCGAAACTCCTTGACCAACCCCTCACCTTCGAGAACGTACCCCTCCACCATCTCACTCATGGCGGATCGCCTCGACCGGGTACAGCTTGGCCGCCTGCTTGGCAGGATACAACGTGGCGAACGCGGCGATGGCCACACTCGCCACCACGATCATGACCACGTCGAGCGGCTGAATGGCCACCGGCAGGTGATCGATGAAGTACACGCTGGGGTCGAGCGCGATGAGTTGGTACCGCTCGAGCAGCAGCGCCACGACGAGCCCGAGTACGAGCCCGCCACCGGTGCCCACCGCCCCGACCACCGTGCCCTGATACAGAAAGATCCGCCGGATCGACGCCGCCGGCATGCCCATCGCCCGCAGAATGCCGATCTCCCGGGTCTTGTCCGCCACCACCATCGTGAGGGTGCTCACGATGTTGAACGCGGCAACCACCACGATCAGCAGCAGGATCACGCCCATCCCCAGCTTCTCGAGCTTGAGCGCCTGGAACAGCGAGCGATTCTGCTCCTGCCAGTCCATGGTGCGGACCGAGGATTCCAACCGCGCCCGCAGCGTGTCCGCCACCGCCGGCGCATTCCACCGATCCTTCGCACGCACTTCGATCCCCGTCACATCCGTGCCGTACCCGGCAAATCGCTGGGCTGTCTCGAGGGAGAGATACAGATAGGCGTCATCGTACTCGTACATGCCGGTCTCGAAGACACCGCTCACCACCACGCTGTCCGCCCGCGGCACGATGGCACCAGTGGATGCGTTCATGTCGAGACCTGCCGCGCCGAGGAGTACCACGGTGTCCCCTGGGAAGGCATTGAGCTTGGACGCCAGCAGCTTTCCGAGCACCGCTCCCGGAAGCGCCACGCTGTCACGCTCGAACGTGAAATCACCGAGGATGGCGTGCCGCCGAATCGTGGTGACCCCGTCCCCCGGCGATCCGACGGGCACGATACCCACCACCTGGGTGCCCACCATGTACCCGCCGAGGTTGCGCACGAGTCCCTGCGTCTGGACGAACGGGGCGGCCTCGACCACGCCGGGAGCCTGTTTCACGCGCGCCAGCAGCCCCCCCCACTCCGGCATGCGCATGTCCGACCCGTACGGCAGCACCCGCAGGTCGGGACTGCCCACGAGGATCTTTTCGCGCAGATCGCGCTGCAACCCGTTCATCACGCCCATGATGACGATGAGCGCGCTCACGCCCACCAGCACGCCGCCGATCGCGATGACGCTGATGAGGGAGAGCAACCGCGAACCACGCCGGCTGCGCAGGTACCGCCACGCGATGGCGACTTCGAGATCTCTCACGAGCCGATCCGCCCGGTCATTCCGGGCGCATGGTGGGGAACAGGATCACGTCGCGGATGTTCTGCGTGTCCGTGAGGTACATGAACAGCCGGTCGATCCCGATACCCACACCACCGGTGGGGGGCATGCCGTACTCCATGGCGCGCAGATAATCCTCGTCCACACCGCTCGCCTCGTCGTCACCGGCCGCCCGCAGCGCCGCCTGCGCCTCGAACCGCTCACGCTGGTCGATGGGGTCGTTGAGCTCGGAGAACGCGTTTGCCAGCTCCTTGCCGCGGGCGAACAACTCAAAACGCTCGGTGATCCCCTCGGGGCCGCCGCGCTTGGGCTTGGCCAGCGGGGACAGCTCCTTGGGATAGTCCACCACGAACGTCGGCGTATCGATCTTCGACTCCACCAGCTCCTGGAACATCTCGTCGAGCACCTTGGGGCGACTCAACGTGCTCACCTTCTGCACACCGATACGCTCGGCCAGGGTGCGCAATGCCGCGTCACTGATCGCCATCACGTCGGCGCCGGCCGCCTTCGACAGGCTGGGCACCCACTCGATGCGCGGGAATGGCGTCACCAGCTGCGGGACCTTTTCGCCCACGATGGGAATCGCGCGCACCGCCGCCGCGGCCGACACCAGTAGCGACTCGACGCGCGACATCATCGTGGTGTAGTCGGCGAACGCCTCGTAGAACTCGAGCATCGTGAATTCCGGATTGTGCGTCCGGTCGATGCCTTCGTTGCGGAAGTCGTGGCCAATTTCGTACACGCGCTCGAAGCCGCCCACGATGAGCCGCTTGAGGTACAACTCGTCGGCGATGCGCAGATACAGCGGCATGTCGAGCGTGTTGTGATGCGTGATGAACGGGCGCGCCGCCGCACCACCGTACAACGGCTGCAAGACCGGCGTTTCGACTTCGAGATACCCGAGACCGTCGAGATGGGCGCGAATGGTTCGCGTGAGCACGCTGCGCGCCCGGAACAGTGCACGCACCTCCGGATGCACCGCGAGGTCGGCATAGCGCTGACGCGCCCGTTGTTCCGTATCGCTGAAGGCGGAGTAGCGCACTACCTTGCCGTCCACCGTCTGCTCCTTGCCCATCGGGAGCGGTCGCAGGGACTTGGAGAGCAATTCGGCATGCACCACCTTGACCGTGGCCTCACCCGTGCGCGTCCGCATCATCGCGCCGCGAACCCCCACCCAATCGCCAAGATCGTATTCGCCGATCTGCGCGAAGAGCGCCTCGCCGATGTCGTCCTTGCGGAAGTAGAGCTGCACTCGGCCGTCCATGTCGGCGAGATGCGCAAACGCCGTCTTGCCCTGGCTGCGCCACGACACGAGACGACCGGCGACCGCCACCTCAGGCCCTTCCTCCGAACTGCCGAGCGCCGCAACGGCCTCCGTGGCCGTGTGCGTCCGGTCGAACGAATAGCCGAACGGCTCGACGCCCGCGGCACGCAGGCGATCGAGCTTCTCGCGCCGCGCCTGCATGAGGAAGTTGAGCTCCTGCTTCTGCTCCGCCCCGTTCGTGGCGCCCTGCTCGGCGGCATCGCCACCGTTGGTCACGTCGGCCTCGCTCACGACACGCCTCCCTGTGCACTGCTCTCGCTTTCCTGCTTGAGATAGGCGTGGATGAACGGATCGATGTCGCCGTCCATCACCTTCTGCACATCGGCGATCTTGAGTTCGGTGCGGTGATCGTTGACCATCGTGTAGGGTTGGAAGACGTAACTGCGGATCTGGCTGCCGAAGGTGACATCCTGCTTGTTCGCGTCGAAGGCCGCCTTCACGGCCGCCTGCTTCTCCGCCTCGAGCTGGTAGAGGCGATTCTTGAGCTGCTTCATCGCCGTCGCCTTGTTCTTGAACTGGGACCGCTCCTGCTGCGACGCGCACACGATGCCCGTGGGCAGGTGCGTGATGCGCACCGCGGACGACGTCTTGTTGACGTGCTGGCCGCCGGCCCCCGAGGCCCGATACACGTCGATGCGCAGGTCTTCCTCGCGAATCTCGATGTTGATCTCCTCGTTGACCACGGGATAGACAAACACCGATGCGAAACTCGTGTGTCGTCGCGCCTGCGAGTCGAACGGTGAGATGCGCACGAGGCGATGCACCCCGGACTCCGGACGCAGGAAGCCGTAGGCGTACTGCCCCTTGATCTCGAGCACGGCGCCCTTGATCCCCGCTTCTTCCCCCTCGGACAGATCGAGCATCTCGAGCTCAAACCCTTTCCGTTCGGCCCAGCGCGTGTACAGGCGCAACAGCATGCTGGCCCAGTCCTGCGCCTCGGTGCCACCGGCGCCCGCGCTGATTTCGACCTGCGCGTCACGGAAGTCGTCCTTGCCGCGCAACAGGGACTTGAGTTCGAAGGCGTCCAGTTCGGACACGATGCGCTCCACCTCGAGGTCGAGGTCGCGACTCATCCCCTCGTCGGGCTCGACTTGCAGCAACTCGTCGAGTTCGCGCGCGCCGGCGATGCGGGAGGTCAGGGAGTCCATGGGCTCGACCCACCCCTTCAGCACCTTCACCTGCTGGACGATGTCGCGGGCATGCTCCTGATCGTTCCAGAAGGCGCCGTCGGCCATCTCCTCCTCGTAGGCATTCAGCGTCGAGCGCTTCGACTCGACGTCAAAGATACCTCCGCATGTCCGCGAGTCGCTCTTCCGATCGCGCGAGCCCCTTCAATCGTTCGCCGTCCTGCATCGATTCTCCGTGTACGACACGGGCCGCCTTCCGCAGGGGAAAGCGGCCCGAGATATGCCTGCTGCGTGACCCGCCTTCGAGACGTCGAAAGTTATGCGATCAGGGGGCAGCGGAACAGTGACGGAACGCAGGGGCGGAGGCCCGATTGGAGCAGCCGACGGCCCCGGCAAGGATGTCGTTGAGCGCATCCTGGAAACGCGGCGCCGATACTCGGCCCGCCGCTCTTCAGGGCGTCGAAAAACGCAGGCCCGCCTGCCAGCCGGCGTTGGTCCCGGCCATCCCCGCCTCCGGTGGCGCATAACCCACGTGCACGCCGTCGAGCGAATAGCGCCCCATGCGCACCCCGCCATACCGTCGGATACGCACGCTCACGTAGGCATCGACGAGACTGGCCAAGTGGTTCACCGCCACGAGCCCGAGCACGTTTACCGCCCGCTGGTAGCTGCGATTGGCGCTGCGGATCGTTTGGATGTACACGTCCTGCTGCAACTGGGCGTCGCGCCAACTCCACCGAAACGCATCGGTGACCGCCGAATGCTGGTAGAAGGCAAGCGCCCGCTGGTACTCCGCACTGCTGGTCGCCGGCGCCACATTCGGATCGCGCCAATACGTTTCCCTCGCCAGCCGCCAGCGGGCACCGTTATACGTGGACGGATCGGTCTCGGGATCGACGGGGCCCCCGGGAATCCGATCGTACGCACCGCTCTCGAGGTACTGTTCGAGGCGCTCGTAGTAGTCCCACGT
>DCZC01000019.1:0-238 GCA_002331565.1 Gemmatimonas sp. UBA2094 | reverse complement strand
CGAGGCGCTCGTAGTAGTCCCACGTGCCGAGGGCTCGTCCGTCGAACGCCTTTCGAGCCACGGTGAGCGCAAGGTCCCGATACGCCGATCGCTCGCGGTCGCCGTCGCGCTGGGCTACCAGATACTGCACGAGCAGAAACGCCTCCGCCACAACGTAGGCCACGCTGCGCTGCTGTCGCAGGGCAAACTGGCCTGCCCCCGGCACCACCGCCGAGGCCGCGGGCGCCCACCACGGCGC
>DCZC01000079.1 GCA_002331565.1 Gemmatimonas sp. UBA2094 | reverse complement strand
ACTACCACCCGCTGGATTACATCCACGCGCTGGCTGACGCCTACGAGAAGGAGCAGAGCCCGGCGGCGAAGGACGCCATCGCCCAGATCCTCACCAACTCGCGCATGTGCGCCGAGGGCCACCGCCCCATCTGTCAGGATACCGGCAGCGTGGTGGTGTTTCTCAAGATCGGCATGAACGTGCGCTGGGACGCCACGATGTCCATCCAGGACATGGTGAACGAGGGGGTGCGTCGCGCCTATCTGCTCCCCGAAAACGTGCTGCGCGCCAGCATCGTCGCCGACCCGGCGTTTTCGCGCAAGAACACCCGCGACAACACGCCCGCGGTCGTGCACGTGGAGCTCGTGCCGGGCGACAAGGTGGAAGTGAAGCTGGGCGCCAAGGGCGGCGGCTCGGAGAACAAGAGCAAGTTCGCCATGCTCAACCCGAGCGACAGCATCGTGGACTGGGTGCTCAAGACGGTGCCCCTCATGGGCGCCGGCTGGTGCCCGCCGGGCATGCTCGGCATCGGCATCGGCGGCAGCGCCGAGAAGGCGATGCTCATGGCAAAGGAGTCGCTCATGGAGCACATCGACATGGCGCAGCTCAAGCAGCGCGGCCCGCAGAACAAGATCGAGGAGCTGCGCATCGAGCTGCACGACAAGATCAACGCCCTCGGCATCGGCGCGCAGGGCCTTGGCGGCCTCAGCACCGTGCTCGACGTGAAGATCTGGGACTTCCCCACGCACGCGGCGTCAAAGCCCATCGCGATGATCCCCAACTGCGCAGCCACGCGGCACGCGCACTTCTGGCTCGACGGCAGCGGCGTGGCGCAGCTGCCGGTACCCAAGCTCAGCGACTGGCCCGACGTCACGTGGCACCCCGACGTGAACGCGAAGCGGGTGGACCTCGATACGCTCACCCCCGACGTGGTGGCCACGTGGAAGGCCGGTGACCGTCTGCTGCTCAACGGCAAGATGCTCACCGGCCGCGATGCCGCGCACAAGCGCATCGCCGATCTGTTCGCCAGCGGTGAAGGGCTCCCCGAAGGCGTGGACTTCACCAACCGCGTGATCTACTACGTGGGTCCGGTCGATCCCGTGCGCGACGAAGCCGTGGGTCCCGCCGGTCCCACCACGGCCACGCGGATGGACAAGTTCACCGAGATGATGCTCGCCAAGACGGGGCTCATCGCCATGGTAGGCAAGGCCGAGCGTGGGCCGGCCGGCCTCGAAGCCATCCGCAAGCACAAGGCGGCGTATCTCATGGCCGTCGGCGGGGCGGCGTATCTCGTCTCGAAGGCCATCCGCTCGTCACGGGTGGTGGCGTTCGCCGACCTCGGCATGGAAGCCATCTACGAGTTCGACGTACACGACATGCCGGTCACCGTGGCGGTCGATGCCACGGGCGACAACCTGCACGAAACCGGTCCGGCCATCTGGAAGGACAAGATCTCGAAGGGCCTCCCGATTCTGGCGTAGCCGTTCTCACTCACCTCATTCTTCCCCATGCGACACCTGACCACCGCGCTCACCGCGCTCGTGCTTGCCGCCGCCCCGCTCGCGGCGCAGCAGCCCACGCAATATCCCACCAGCTGGGACCCCAAGCTCCTCGAGCGCCCCGACGTGAAGTCGGCCATGGCCATGCTCGAGAAGAACTTCCCGCAGCAGGTGGACGAGTGGGTGAAGATCACCGAGATGCCCGGCAAGTCGGGGCAGGAGCAGGCGCGCGGCGCTTACGTGAAGTCGGTGTTCGAAAAGGAAGGGCTCAAGGCCACCGTCGACTCCATCGGCAACGTAACGGCGGTGCGCAAAGGCACCGGCGGCGGCCCGACCATCGTGATCATGGCGCACATCGACGTGGTGTTCCCCAACGAAACACCCAAGAAGGTGCGGCGCGTGGGCGACACGCTCTACGCGCCGGGCGTGGGTGACAATACGGCGTCGGTGGGCAACATGCTCGCCACGCTGCGCACCATGAACGCCACCCGGTTCACGAGCAAGGGCGACATCATTTTCGTCGCCACGACGCAGGAAGAACTCGGCCTCAAGGGCGCCGACTACTGGCTGCGCAACAACCCGCGCCCCGACCTGCTCGTCGTGCCCGACGGCTCGTACGGCAGCGTGGCCTACGGCGCACTCGGCATCTACTGGACCAAGTACGTGTTCACGAGCCCCGGCGCACATACGCTGGCGTCGCGCGGCCGCCCCACGCCGGTGCGCGCGCTCGCCGCGGCCATCGATCGTCTGTATCAGCTGCAGTTCCCTGCCCTGCCCGACGGCGCCGTGATGAACATCGGCCAGGTGCACGGCGGCAACATCTTCAACGCCGTGCCGCAGGAGCTCTACTTCACGGTGGACCTGCGCAGCAGCGACCCGGTGCTGCTCGACTCGCTCGATCGCACCATCACGCGCGTCACCCAGCAGGTGGCCGACGAGTACAAGGTCGGACTGCGCGTGGAAATCGACCAGAAGAACCAGGCGGGTGGCACCGAGAAGCAGCTCGCCGGCGCCCGTGCGCATCCGCTCGTGCAGACGGCGGTGGACATCAACCGCGCCCTCGGCATGACCGCGGGCATGCCTGGCGCCATGGAAGCGGTGGCCACCGGCGCCACCGATGCCAACCCCGGTGTGGTGCGCAAGATTCCGTCGATCGCCATTGGCGGCTCCAAGGCCAACGGTGCGCATCAGCTTGCCGAATACGCCATCGCGTCGAGCGCGCTGCCGAGCACCAAGCTGCTCTATCTGCTCACGGCGACCTTCGCTGATGGCATCAAGGTGGTACCGCCAGCGAAGATCGTGCCGTAATCACATCGGCTTCCGTGCCCGCTCGTGGGTCAGCGCGTACCCACGAGCGGAATCACCAGCAGAAGCAGCCCCGCCAACAGCAGCACCAGCGACGACACCAGTGCCCAGCGGAGCGTGAACCGCTGATGCTCACCGAAATCCACACCGCACAGGCCGACGAGCAGAAACGTCGAGGGCACCAGCGGACTCAGCAGATGCACCGGCTGCCCGACGAGCGAGGCCCGCGCCATCTCGGCCGCCGTCACGCCGTAGGTTTCGCCGGCCTTGGCAAGAATGGGCAGCACGCCGTAGTAGAAGGCGTCATTGGAAATGAAGAACGTGAACGGCACGCTCAGCACACCGGTCACGATGGCCAGATACGGGCCGAGCGCCGGCGGGACGAGCGTCACGACGCTGTTGGCCATGGCGTCCACCATCTTCGTACCGGAGAGAATGCCGGTGAACACGCCGGCCGCGAAGATGAGTCCGACCACCGCCAGCACATTACCGCCGTGGCGTGACACGAGTGCCTTCTGCTGTTCGATGGCGGGATAGTTGATCATCACCGCCACGGCGTACGCGAGCATGAACAGCACCGGCAACGGCAGCACGGCGAAGATGAGCGCCGCGAGCAGTACCACGGTCAGCATGGCGTTCACCCACAGCCGATCGGGACGCCGCAGCGAAAGGTCGGCATCGGCATCGTGGAGCGAGCCGACGACTGCCTCCGCCTGCAGCGCGACGGCGCCGTGCGTCTGCAGCCGCCCCCGCTCCGCCCGTCCCATGCGATACGCCACGTACATCGTCCACGCCACGCCGGCCACCATCACGGGCACCATCGGCACGAACACGTCGCTCACGTCCACCGCCAGCGCACTCGCCGCACGGGCCGTGGGGCCGCCCCATGGCAAGATGTTCATCACCCCCGACGCCAGCATCGTCACACACGCCAGCACGATGGGCCGTATACCCATGGCCCGATAGAGCGGCAGCATCGCGGCGGTGGTGATCATGTAGGTAGTGGAGCCGTCGCCATCGAGTGACACCAGCAGCGCCAACGCGGCTGAGCCCATCACCACCTTGACCGGGTCGCCGTGCACCAGCGTGATGAGACGCGACACGAACGGCGCGAACAGCCCCGCGTCGATCATCACGGCGAAGTACAGGATGGCGAAGAGCAGCATCACCCCGGTGGGCGCGAGCTTGGTGATGCCCTGCACCATCATCTCGCCAAGCCCCGGGCCGAAGCCGGCCAGCGCGCCCACCCCGATGGGTACGAGAATCAGCGCGGTGAGCGGCGACAGCCGGCGCGTCATGATGAGCGCCATGAACGCCACCACCATGGCGTAACCCCAGATCAGTAACATGGGCCGTTCAACGACCAAGAGTGGCGCGGCGCACGAACTCACGGGTCCGGTGCGGCGAAAGTCTCGTCATGCAATCGGTCCGGCAGTTGAAGTGTGGCGGCCCCGCCCTCACGGCGCGGTCGGTTTGCGCGTCCAGCGGTTCGCGTCACGCGTTTCCACTTTGACCATCATGCGATCGAACGCCTCATCGAGATCGATCCCTTCGCGATTGGCCATGCAGATGAGTACGAACAGGATATCGGCCATTTCCATGGCCAGCTCGGCCGGCGCTTCGTCCGGCTTCTTGGGCTTCTGGCCGAACCGATGGTTCACCTCACGCGCGAACTCACCCACTTCCTCGGTGAGGCGCGCGAGATTGGTCAACGGGTGGAAGTAACCTTCCTCGAACTGGCTGATCCAGCGGTCCACGCGCTGCTGATGATCGTTGAGGCTCATCTGCCAATCCTAGCGCGAGTGCTCCGGCGGGGACAGCGTGACACGGCAACGACGCCACGCACTGGCGCTTCGGCGGTGCGCCCCGTCAATTCACGGCACGGCTGTCGTCATCCCCTGGCCACTCGAGGCCCCGTTTATGTCCAGTGCGTTCCGCTTGCTCGTCCCCGTGTTCACGCTCGCCGCGGTTCAGGCGTGCGCCGGTAGCGCTCCGCCGGCGAGCGGTGGCACCGCCGCCACCGCCATGACCGCCGCGGCGGTCCGCAAGGGCAGTGCCAACGTCATCGTCGAAGGCGAGATCCCCGCGAGCGGAGCACAGAACGCCCTCGAAGTCATTCAGCGGCTGCGGCCGGCCATGTTGCGCGGCCGCACCGGGTCGTCGACGGAGTCGGGCACCATTGTGATCTACGTGGACAACCAGCGGGTCAACGATCCGGAAGCCCTGACCGCGGTGCCGGCGGTGACCGTACGCGAGATCCGCTTCCTCAACGCGGGCGATGCCACGACACGCTTCGGCACCGGGCACGCGATGGGCGCGATCCTCGTCAGCACGAAGCGCTAGCCGTCGCCCGTCGAGCTCGACTGACGAATCCGATGCGCGTCTGCTCCTCCGAAGGGCGGCTGCCGATCCCTCCGGCGCTGGTCTTCGATGCCTGGACCATCGGCTGGGAGCTGTGGTGTGCCGAGCCGGCATCGGTGCGCGCCACACCGCGCGTCGGCGCGCCGTTCTGCTTCGATGTCATCGCGCCGGTTGACGCCGACGGGCACGCGGCGCGACATCCGCACTACGGCCGGTTTCTCGAACTCTCCCCGCCGTCGCGCGTCGCGTTCACGTGGGTCACCGGCCCCGAAGGAACGGGGGGCGCGGAAACCACGGTGCGCATCACCATCACTGACGACAACAGCGGTGGCACGCACTGCGCGCTCGTACACAGCGGGTTCGCCACCGACGAGGCGTGCGAACGTCACGCGGCGGCGTGGCCACAGATACTGCGCCGACAGACGGAACGCCTCGCACGCGTGACCGCGGCCGAGTGGGCGCAGCTGCACGCCCGCCTCGGTGGGATCCCCGACAACCGCTCCCTCCCCGAGGCGGCCTTCATTCCCACCCGCAGCTATCCCGATATGGACGCGGCGGTGCGTTGGCTCGTACACGTGCTCGGGTGCCGCGAACGGTTGCGTGTGCCGGGACATCGCGTGCAGCTCACCCTGGGCAACGGCGCGATGGTGGTGGCGGCGTGGGATCCGGCATCGGCGCCGGCCAACAGCGGCCGGCCGCCGGCCACGCTCCTCGTGCGCGTGGCCGATACCGACGCCGCATGGGCCCGTGCGCTCGCCGGCGGCGCCGAGGGGGTGAGTGGCCCCACCACCTACCCGTATGGCGAGCGACAGGCCACCGTGCGCGACCCCGCAGGCCACGCCTGGACACTCTCGCAGACGGTGCGCGACGTCGATCCGGTCGAGTGGGGTGGCGAACCGGCGCCATAGCCGCACGATCGCTTAAACTTCGGCATGACCGACGACCACCGCATTCTCGTCGTGGCCGCCACGAGCCGCGAGCTGGCGCACGCCGATGGCTGGCGGGGCATTACGTGCGGTGTGGGACCAGTCGAGGCCGCCGTGCACACGGCACGCGCCATCGCCGAACTGCGGCCCCACGTGATCGTGCACGTGGGCATTGCCGGCGCGCGCCGGCGCAGTGGCCTCAGTGCCGGCACGCTCGTCGTGGGCACCCACAGCCGCTACCACGACCTCGGCGATCTGCCACCCGAGTGGGCGCCACGCGAATTCGCGACGCCCGGCTGGCTGCTACAGGCCGTACGTGCGGCGCTGCCGCAGGCCCTGCCGCTCGCCATCGGCACCAGTGGCCGCGTCGGCGGCACCGTCAGCGCCGACGATTGCGACGTGGAAGCGATGGAAGGATTCGGGGTGCTGCGCGCTGCGCAGACCGCGGGCATTCCCGCCATCGAAGTCCGGGCCATCTCCAACGACATCGAGGAACAGGACCGCGCGCGCTGGCAGTTCGCGCGCGCCTTCGACGCCATCACCGGCGCCACTCCGGCGATCGTCGACGCGGTAACCGCCGCGCTCTCGTCGCACCTCGCCTCGCCGCCCCATGCGTGAACTCACGTTCGGCTATTCGCCCTGCCCCAACGACACCTTCGCCTTTCACGCGCTCACGTTCGGGCACATCGAGGCATCGTTCCGCGTGAAGCCGGTGCTGCTCGACATCGAGGAGCTGAACCGGCGGGCGCATTCGGGGGAGTTCGACCTCACCAAGTTGAGCGTCGGGGCCTTCGCCGCCGTGGGATCACGCTATTCGCTGCTGCGGAGCGGCGCGGCCCTCGGGCACGGCGTGGGGCCGCTGGTCGTCGCGCGGAGCGACGTGCCCTTCGATGTCGCGGTGCGGGGACGCCTCGCCATTCCCGGCCGCGACACCACCGCGTTCCGGTTGCTGCGCCTCGCCGCGCCGGCGCTGGGTGAGGTGGTCGAGCTCCGCTACGATCGCATTCTGCGCGCCGTCGCCGATGGCGAGGTCGATGCGGGGCTCATCATTCACGAAAGTCGTTTCACCTACGCCGATCACGGGCTCACGAAGGTCATCGACCTCGGCGAGTGGTGGGAGCGAGCAACGCAGCTGCCGGTGCCGCTCGCCGGCATCTGCGCACGGGGCGATCTGGAGGCGTCGGTGCGCGGGGAGGTCGAACGCGCCATTCGCGCATCGGTGCAGTTCGCTTTCGATCATCCCGACGCGAGCCGCGCGTACGTGCAGGCGCATGCGCAGGAGATGTCCGATGCGGTGTGCGCACAGCACATCGCGCTCTACGTGAACGAACACAGCCTCGACATCGGCGACGACGGCCTGGCGGCCATCAACCGCCTCGTAAACGCTTAGGCGCCCTGCCTACGCACCCTGCCGCTGCCGTTCGTAGTCGGCCACATCGAACGAGCCCACCGAATCGGCGATGAGCCCCGATGCATCCAGCTGCCACAACTCGGTGCCGTCGATCTGCACGAAGCGTCCAGTACCGCCGGGGCCCATGTTGGTCCCGGTAAGCGTCCAGTGATACGCCACGCGCTCGTCCACGTCTTCCACCGCGCGCAGCGCCACGACGAGATCGGGAAATGCCTGCATGAACGACGCCGCCGATGCCGCGATCGCCTCGCGGCCCACGTGCCGCGCGCCCCCGTTGATGGTGAGCACACCCTCGGCCGCGAAGAACCCGGCAACCTGGTGGGGATCGTCGCTGCACCAGGCGGTGGTGTAGCGGTCGGCGAAATCCTGCAGGGGGTGCGTCATGGCGCGCATACTATGGCCGGGACACGCATCGGCAATATCCGCCCGACACGTCAGTGGTACGGATAGACGGCGTAGAAGAGCAGCGACATCGCGGCCAGCCACCACATGGCGGCCGGCACCTCGCGCACACGCCCGGTGAACGACTTCATCACCGGATAGGCAATGAGCCCGGCCGTCATCCCCACCCCGATGTTGTACGTGAACGCCATGAGCACGATGGTGAGGAAGGCGGGCACCCACTCGGTGAAGTCGGCAAAATCGAGCGTGGCCATCGCGCTGAGCATGAGGACGCCCATGGCCACGATCGCCACGCCGGTCGCGTGCGACGGAATGGCGGTGAACAGCGGTGCCAACGCCAGTGACGCGAGAAAGAGCAGCGCCACCACCACGGCCGTGGCGCCCGTGCGCCCGCCCGCCTCGATACCCACCGCCGACTCCACGAACGCGCCGCAGGTGGTGGTGCCCAGCACCGGCGCCACCATGTTCACCACCGCATCGGCGAGCATCGGTTTCTCCATGTCGGGGAGATTGCCGTTGGCGTCGAGCAACCCGGCGCGCGCGCCGAGGCCGATGAGCGTCCCGATGGTATCCACGAACGCCATCACGAAGACAATCACCACCACCGGCATCGCCTCGAGCGTGAGCGCGCCGGCGATATCGATCTGCCCGAAGAGCGGGGCCAGCGACGGCGGCGCACTCACGACACCGGCCGGGAGCGGCGTGACCCCCGTGGCAAACGACAGCCCCGTGGTGAGCACGATGCCCAGCAGCAGGGCGCTCTTCTGCCCGCGCGCCAGCAGCACCGCGGTGGCAAGGAAGCCGGCCATCGCCAGCAACGTCGTGGGCTTATTGAGCGCCCCCAGCGCCACGGGCGATCCCGGCACGCCGAGTTGCACCATACCCATCGCGTTGAGGCCGATGAAGGTGAGGAACAGCCCGATGCCCACGGTGAAGCTGTGCTTGAGCGACGCCGGAATCCCCTCGGCGAGCCATCGGCGCACGCCGAAGAGCGTGAGCACGGTGAACAGCGCGCCGGCCAGAAAGATCGCGCCGAGCGCCGTCTGCCAGGGGAACCCCATGCCCTTCACGACGGTGAACACGATGAAGGCGTTCTCGCCCATGTACGGCGCGATCGCGAAGGGGCGCTTGGCGTACACCCCCATCACCAGGGTGCCGAACGCCGCCGAGAGAATCGTCGCCGTGATCGACGCGTCCCGCGGCAATCCGGCCGCCTCGAGAATCGCCGGGTTCACCACGATGATGTAGGCCATCGTGAGAAACGTGGCGAGCCCCGCCATGATCTCGGTGCGCCACGTGGTGCCGTGCCGCGCGAACTCGAAGTAGCGGCTCATGGCGTCACGTCACGCGTGAATGCCCGACGTGGCAGGGCCTCGAGGAAGGCCAGCACCACCGCCGCGGAATTTTCGGCGGCCAAGCGCCCGAACACGCGCGCTTCGTTGTCTTCGGCATTGCCGCCAGCGAGGTCGGAGAGCGAGCGGAACGCGATGAACGGCACACGATTCTCCTGCGCCACCAGCGCCACCGCCGACGACTCCATGTCCAGCGCGTCGGCCCGGAACGTCGCCCACACCCACTCGCGATAGGCGGCGTTGTCCACGAACGTGGGCCCGCTCACGCCGCTGCCGCCTACGACGATCTTCGGCGTGTGGGCGAGGCACCGCCCATCGGCATCGCACCGCTTGAGCGTCACGCGGCTGCTGACCCGTCGCGCCACACCCAGCGCCATCGAGTCCACCGGGAACCAGAATTGGCGCACCAGCGAATCCGCCGGCGCACCGTGCACCGTGACGCTGGTCCCCTGGGGAAACATCATGCCGTAGCCACCGAAGTCCGTGGTCTTCCGCGCCGGCACGAACCCCTGCGGCGTTTCGCGCGCGAACACCTGCTCCTGATAGTTGCCCCACTGCGCCGGCACCGTCACGTCACCCACGTTGAGTCCCGGGTTCACGCCGCCGGCGATACCGCTGAACACGACGGCCTGCACCGGCACGCGGTCGAGCAGCGCCTGCGTGGTCATCGCCGCGTTCACCATGCTGAAGCCGCTGAGCAGCAGCACGACGTCGTGCCCGCGCAGACGGCCGAAGTAGAGCGTGCGGTTGTTCACCACCTGCGTGCCGGTGATCTCGGTCGCGGCCCGCAGGGCGCGCCACTCGGCGTCGAACGCCGACATGATGGCGATGCGCGGGACGGCGGCCGTGGGCACCGCCCGAGCGGTCGGGGCCGT
>DCZC01000200.1 GCA_002331565.1 Gemmatimonas sp. UBA2094 | reverse complement strand
TCCACCGCCGCGCGCGCCGTCTCCAGCGGCACCTCGGCCGCGTGGATGAGCGCTTGGCGGATGGCGGTGGCGCGCAGTGCCCGCTGTTCGTCGCGCTCATGCGGGAGCCGGTAGGCGACACGCACGGCTTCGAATGATGCCGCATCGCGGCGCACGAGCGCCGAGAGCTGCGCGCGCAGTCTGTCCGCTTCGGCCATGATGTGGTGCATCTCTTCGTTCACGTCGGCGAACTGCGCCCGACCCGCTGTAAGGCCGGCGACCATCTGCGTGAGCGCCGCGCCGAGCGCGGCGACGTGCGCCGCGGCGCTACCGCCCCCGGGAGTGGGCGTGGGTGCCGCAACGGTGGCGAGGAAGCCGTCGACAGTGTGGTCGTGCATGACCTCACGCAACCGATGCTCGAGCACCATGCCGGGATGGTAGCCACGCAGCCGCACGTGGTGCGCGCCCGCCTCGAGCAGCACGCGTTCAGGCATGAGTCCGATGAGTTCGCTCCACGTGGGCGCCACGTCGTGCTTGGCGGCTTCGGCGCGTACCGCGTCGTACACCACGTGGAGCGGCGTCTGATCGGTATCGACGAGGTTCATGCTCACCTGGGCTTGCCCGTCCACCTCCATGGCGAGCGCCTTCACGTACGGCAGCCCGCCGCTGGAGAAGCGTACGGCCTTCGCCACCGCTCTGGCGACGGGCATGTTGGCCTTGTCGCCGAGGTAGATGTTGTAGGCCACGAGGAAGGGACGAGCGCCCACGGCGGTCGCGCCGGCAGTGGGGTGGAGTGCGGCGTCGCCGAAGTCGGGACGGCGCAGCGGGTTCGTACGGACCTCCTCGCGCAGTCCCTCGAACTGCCCGCGGCGTACGTCGGCGAGATTGGTACGCGCCGGCGTCGTGGCCGCGCGTTCGTACAGGTAGACCGGAATGCCGAGTTCGCGGTACGCGCGTTCGCCGAGTGCGCGGGCCAGCGCCACGCAGTCGTCCATGGTGGCGCCGTCGAGCGGAATGAACGGCACCACGTCGGTGGCGCCGATGCGCGGATGCGCGCCGCTCTGCTGCGTCAGGTCGATGCGGTCGCGCGCCACGCGCATGGCAGCCAGGGCCGCCGGTACCGCGCTCTCGAGCGAGGCGACGAAGGTGATCACGCTCCGGTTGTGCGACGTGTCGCTCGACACGTCGAGCACATGCGCCCCGTCGGTGGCGGCGATGGCATCCCGAATGGCGGCGATGACGGCGCGATCGCGGCCTTCGGAAAAGTTGGGGACGCACTCGACGAGCGGCATGTGATTCCTGCTCAGCGGTCGTTGAGGGTATCGAGCAACCAGTCGTGCAGCACCCCGTTGGAGGCGACGATGGTCCCACCGACAAGACGCGCGTCGCGGCCGTCGAGATCGGTGACACGACCACCGGCTTCGCGCACGAGCAGGACGCCCGCGGCGAGATCCCACGAATTGAGCCACAATTCCCAGAAGCCTTCGAACCGGCCGCGCGCAACGTCGGAGAGATCGAGCGCGGCACTGCCGGCGCGCCGCATGCCGGCGGTTTGCGGCATGAGGCGCTTCATCATCGCGAGATAGCGATCGGCGTACGATACGTCGCGAAACGGGAACCCGGTGCCGATGAGTGCCCGGGCCGGGTCGGTGTTGGTGGAGACATGCATGCGTTCGCCATCGACGAATGCACCATCCCCGGCGCTGGCGGTGCATACGCCGCCGCGCGCCACGTCGTGGACCACCCCGGCCACGGGGATGCCATCGAGGGCCACGCAGATGGACACACCGTAGTTGGGGAAGCCGTGAAGGAAGTTCGTGGTGCCGTCGAGCGGGTCGACGATGGCCACGAGCCCCCCTTCCGGATCGGCGTCGTTGCTGAGTTCCTCGCCGACGATGCGGATGCCGGGGACGCGCTCGAGCAGCACGTCGCGAATGCGCTGTTCGGCGCCCAGGTCGACATGACTCACGAAGTCGGTGGCGCTTTTCGCTTCCCACGTGATGTGGCGATGGGAGCGGGCTTCGGCGGCGATGAAGTCGGCGGCCGTTTGGGCCGCGGCTTTCGCAGCGTCGAGCCAGTGGCGGCGGTCGGCGGGCGTGGCATTCGGTCGTGGCGTCATGGTTGGAAACTTGTCCTCGAGATCGCGGAAACTGCAGACGGCAGTTTTCCGACCGTGCGGTCCACGCTACGTTTCCCCCATGGCACGAATCTTCAGCGGCATCCAGCCCTCCGGCGAGCTCCATATCGGCAACTACCTTGGTGCCGTCAAGAATTGGGTGAAGCTTCAGGCGGAGCACCCCGGCGCCATCTACTGCGTGGTGGACTACCACGCCATCACGGGGGCGTATGACCCGGCGGTGTTGCGCGCCCGTCGGTGGGGAATGGCCAAGAGTCTGCTCGCGTCGGGGATCGACCCCACGCAGGCGGTGCTCTTCATGCAGAGTGACGTCCCCGAGCATACGGAGCTGTCGTGGATCTTCACGACCATCACGCCGCTCGGCGACCTCGAGCGTCAGACGCAGTTCAAGGACAAGTCGCAGAAGATGGAGAGCATTCCGGCCGGCATCCTCATGTACCCGGTGCTGCAGGCGGCGGACATTCTCCTCTATCGTGCCGACAGCGTGCCGGTGGGTGAGGACCAGATCCAGCATCTCGAGCTCGCGCGCGACACGTCGCGCAAGTTCAACGCGAAGTTCGAGGTGGAGTACTTCCCCGAGCCCAAGCCGCTGCTCACGCCGACGCGTCGCATCATGGGGCTCGACGGCAACGCGAAGATGTCGAAGAGCCTCGGCAACACCATCGGGCTGTTGGAGAGCGACGAGGATATCTGGCAGAAGCTGCGTCCGGCGATGACGGACCCGCAACGGGTGCGCAAGAGCGACCCGGGGCGACCGGAGGTATGCAACATGTTCCAGCTGCACAAGGCCTTCAACAGCGACAGCACGGTGGCCCACGTGGCCTATCAGTGCAGCACCGCCGGCTGGGGGTGCATGGACTGCAAGAAGGTGCTCCACGAGGGGATGGTGCAGGAGCTGACCCCCATCCGGCGTCGCAGCGCGGAACTCGACGCTGAACCGGCGCGGGTGCTCGATGCCATCGCGGACGGTGGTCGTGCGGCCCGGGCCATCGCGCAGCAGACGATCGCCGAGGTCCGTGACGTCATGGGGCTTGGCGCGCTCACCGTGCCCTGACACGGCAGGGCGGGGGCGGCCGGATCGGGTTCGCCCCCGCCACCCGGACTCGCGTGCAGGGGGCATCCAGCGCAAGTTTGGTGGATGCCCACACTTTCCGTTGCCCAGCTGGGCGGGCTCATGGTGCCCGCCACCTCCTCCTTCACCGCGAGCGGTGAGATCGACCGCGCTGCATTTCAGCGCAATCTCGATGCGCATCTCGCCTACGGCATGGACGGGGTGCTCGTCGGCGGATCGAGCGGCGAATCGGCGCTTCTCGAGAACGACGATCGCCGGCTGCTGCTCGCGCTGGCGCGCGAGCGCGTGCCGCAGGACAAGTGGCTCATAGCCGGAATCGGCAGCGAGAGTACACGCCTGACCATCCAGCGCGCGAAGGACGCGAAGGAGGCTGGTGCAAATGCCGTGCTGGTGATTTCACCGCACTATTTCCTCAAGCGCATGACTGAGCCGGCGCTGCTGACGCACTTCCGCGCCGTGGCCGACGCGAGTCCGCTGCCGGTGCTGCTGTACAACATGCCGGCGTATTCGCACATCGTGTTGAGCCCGGCCTTCGTACAGGAAATGGCGCGGCACGACAACGTGATCGGCATGAAAGACAGTGCGGGCAACATTCCGGTGCTGCAGCAGTACCTCGAAGCGCAGAACGACCAGTTCAAGGTGCTCACGGGCAGCGGTGGTACTGTGGTGCCGGCGCTGGCGGCCGGGGCGTCCGGCGCGATCCTCGCGATCGCGCTGTACGCGGGCCCCATGGTGCGGCGCATGGTGGACCTCTTCCGTGCCGGCGACCGCGATGCCGCGGCGGCTGTTCAGGCGACGCTGGCCCCGTTGGCGATGGATATCGCCGGTGCCATGGGTCCGGCCGGCATCAAGGCGGCGATGGACCTCGTGGGCCTCAGCGGTGGCCCCACCCGCGCGCCCCTGCTGCCGGTGAGCGCCGAGGAGCTGGAAACGATCCGCGCCA
>DCZC01000156.1:8453-15370 GCA_002331565.1 Gemmatimonas sp. UBA2094 | reverse complement strand
CCGCGCCGCCCGCCGCGGCACCTGCCATGGCGCCTGCCGGACGCGGCGTGGGCGCCGGTGGATTGTACTCGTACGTGAGACGCTCCACGTTCGTGCAACCGTAGCTCCTGAGCTGCGCCTCGATCCAGTCCACCGCGTCGCGATTGCGCTTCGTGCCCTGACGCCGGTCGCCGAAGTTGGTGAGCCCCTTGATGGTCGCCTTGTAGCGCGCGAGATCCAGACGCGACACGAGCACGGATACCGGGTCCGCGCTGTCGACGGCGATGACGGGAGTGGGCAGCACGTTACCCTGAGCAACGGCCGTGGCGGGCGCGGTGGTGACAGCGAGTGCGGCGAGCGAAAGCCGGAGCACCGTAGCAGATCGGGACATGGAAGCGCGGGCGGGAGGAAAACGCGGAAGGCGAACCCTTGTAACTTGGCGTGCGCCGCGATCTCGTGCGAGGAGCGCAACGCCGCAGCGGAACGCCGGAGCGCCCCGTGCTCAGCGCGCGGTGCCCAGTCCGCTCTGCAGCACGGCGCGGAGCGACCCGCGGTATCCGAACTCCCACGTGCTGCCGTAGCGGATGTCGGCCACCCGCCAGGTGCCTGACGCCCCCGCGCCGCTGGGCAACAACAGCAGGGTGTCCTTCCACTCCACGGCGGGCTTCTGCTCGGTATTGGTGAACGACACCGTCACCAACGCCGAATCACCGCGCATCGCCGTGGCACCCAGGCGATAGGTCGAGTGTCCCTCGAACAGACTGCTGAACGGATTGCCGTCGGTGAAGGGGGGCTTGTCGGTGCTCCCGGGCGGCAGCGGCGCATCACGGCGCACCCGCGCGGCCCGGAGTTCACCTGCGAGCTCCGGAGTGAGATACGGCTCGATGGCCACGAGCGCGCGCGGCTCCGGGACTTCGCGTACGCCGCCCAGCTCGAGCGTCACGTAGAACTGCAGCGCCACGTCGGCCGGGGTGACGTTCTTCGTCTTTCCGCAAGCAGCGGCCGCGAGCATGGTTGCAGCGGCTGCGAGGACGCGCGCGCACCGCACTGGCCTGGGTGACCTATTCACACTGCCACGGACCGTGCTGCGACGATCGTCAGCTCCTGTTCCCGCATGCGTCCGCCTAGCCATGCCCAAAACATAACCAGGACGAGCGAGACCACGTGATACCAGGCCGGCGCGGTGCTCCAGCCCGCATACGAGCCGGCCGCGTTGAACAGCAGCCCGAGGCTGCCCAGGACGAGCGCGTGGCGCATGGGCTGCTGCGGCGCCATGCGCGCAGCGAGGTAGCAGCCAAGCGTGGCATACAGACCGACGTAACCGATCGTGAGGAGCAACACCGCGACGCTGTCCGTACGTCCATTGACCTCGAACAGCGCCGGCATCGCTGCCCGGATGGCGAAGTCGGTGCCGAAGCTGAGCGCGGCGATGAAGGTGAATCCGGTCATCACCGCGACGATACTACGAGTCATGGATCGAGCGGGTGGGCGGAAGGGGGAGTGTGCGCTGCCTGCGGTTGGGTTCACACCACGGCAACCTGCGTGCGACGCCGCATCTCGCCGTTGAGCAACCACAGCGTGAAGCCGGCCTGCATCGTCATGGTGACCACGGATAGCACCCACACATGACGCAACTGAAAGCCCGGACGTTGGGAGAGGAGCAACGCGGGCACCGCAAAGGTGAGGAGCCGCGATGCACTGCTGACGAGCGACGGCACGGTATTGCCCAGCGCCTGAAACATGCCGCTGCAGGTGAAAATCAGCCCCGAGGCGACGAAATTCCACGAGATCGTGCGCAGGAATTCGACCGCGACGGCCAGCACCTCAGCCTCCTCGGTGAACCCCCGCACGAACAGCGCGGGGCGAATCTGACAGAGCAGCGTGATCGTGACCATGAGCGCACTACCGATGATCGCGGCCCAGCGGAAGGTCTCACGTACCCGCTCACTCTTGCCTGCGCCCATGTTCTGGCCAGCCAACGGGGCCGCAGAAAACGCGATGGCCATCGCTGGCAGGAAGATGCTCTGCATCACGCGTGACCCGATGCCGTAGCCGGCTTGCGCTGCCGCCCCGAAGTCCCGAATCACGTAATAGATCACGGCCGTGAAGAGAAACATCAGGGCGAACTCCGCCCCGGGCGGCAGGCCGAGCTTGAGCATGCGCGCCAACACATCCCATCGCGCCGTGAGCAGGTCGCGCCGAAAGCTCACGTAGTGCTCGAGGCGCACGAAATACACGAGCATCATGATCACGGCCACGGCGATGGCGATGGAGCTCGCCAGTCCCGCACCCGCAGCACCAAGCGGACGGCCCGTACCCCAGCCAGCGATGAGGATGGGGGCAAGAATGATGTTCATCACGACCGTTACGATTTGCACGAGCATCGTGGGCTTCACGATGCCGGTGCCGCGCAACGCCGAACCCATGGACACCAGCGCGAACTGCAGTCCGAGCCCAGGCAGGTACCAGCGCAGATACGACAGCCCGGCCTCGCGGGTGGCGGCATCGGCACCCACGGCACGCATGTACGGACCGGCGAGCAGGAATCCGCCGATGAGCGTGATGATGGCGCACACGAAGGCCCAAACAACGCTCTGATTGAACACAAGGTTGGCGTCGTCGCGATCCTTGCGCCCGACGGCATTGGCGATGAGTGGCATGGTGCCGACGCCCAGCACCTGCGTGAGCGACATGACGATGAACTGGACATTGCCAGCCGAGCTCACGCCGGCCACTGCGGCGTCGCCCAGTCGCGTGACGAACCACAAATCGACCAGATAGTACATCGTCTGGAAGATCATGCCGAAGGCCATCGGCATGGCCAGACGGATCAGATGGCGGGGGATCGAACCGCTTGTAAGGTCGCGCATGCCCAAGCCTGCTGCGTCGCGCCGCAGACCGCAACATTCCGCGACGCCCGGCGCCGTTTTCGCCGTGCGGAATGCCGGCACCCCGCCCCCGCTTGCCCGAGGCGTGTCCATCCTGCTGATTTCCGCGCAGCCGGTGCGGCGAATACCGTACCACGCGTTTATCCGCACGTCCCACCCCACGCATGACACGCCCGCTCCCCATGCCTGTACGCCAACGCGGCCGACTCACGACCCTCGGAGTACGCGTTCTCACGCTGCTCGCCGTGGCGGCCTGCTCCCGGGCCGGCGGCGACGGCGCCATCATCGGCCTCGTCACGAAAACCGAAACCAATCCGTTTTTCGTCAAAATGAAGGATGGAGCGCAGCAGGCCGCCGTCTCGCAGGCCGTCACGCTGCTGGTAGGTGCCGGCCGCTCGGACAGCGACAATGCCGGTCAGGTGGCGGCTATCGAGAATCAGGTCGCCGCCGGCGCCCGCGTGATTCTCATTTCGCCAAGCGACGCGAAAGCGATCGTGCCCACGATCACGAAGCTGCGGAACGATGGCATCCTCGTGATCGCGCTCGACAGTCCGACCGACCCGGTCGACGCGACGGATGGATTCTTCGGCACCGACAACTACCGCGCCGGAGAACTCATTGGCGCGTACGCGCGGGCGCGACTCGGCAACACGCCGCCGAAGATCGTCACCATTGACCTGCTCCCCGGGCATCCCACCGGCGCGCAGCGGCACAACGGCTTTCTCACGGGTCTCGGACTCGCGTCGAATCCGCGGGAGAGCAACCAGAACGCCGCGCCATCCGATATCGTGTGCTCGGGCGACAGCATCGGTGATCAGGCGAAGGCGCAGACCGTCATGGAGAATTGCCTGCAGTCGGCGCCGGCGGTGAACGTGGTGTATGCCATCAACGAGCCCAGCGCGGCCGGCGCCTACAACGCCCTCGTGAAGGCGGGGCGCGACAGGGATGTGTTCATCGTGACGGTGGACGGGGGGTGTCGTGGCGTGGACGACGTGGCCGCCGGCCACTTCGCCGCCACGGCGCAGCAGTATCCGGTGCGCATGGCCGAACTGGGTGTGACGGCCGGAGTGGAGTTCCTCCGCAGCGGCAAGAAGCCGAGCGGCTTCACCGATACTGGCGTGGCGCTGGTGGCGGGTGACAAGCGCGACGGCGTGGAGAGTCTCACGCCGGCCGAAGGCGCAGCGCGCTGCTGGGGCACGAAGTGACGCTGCGGCGGCTGGCATCGCTGGGGCCGGTGCTCGCCCTCGTCGTCGCCTGCCTCTTCTTCTCCGCGCAGTCGCCCCGCTTCCTCACGCTCGGCAATGTCTCGCTCATCACGCAGCAGGTCATGGTGGTGGGGGTGCTGGCCATCGGTCAGACGCTGGTAATTCTCACCGCCGGCATCGATCTGTCGTGCGGTATGTTGATGGCGTTGGGTGGCGTCACCATGACGCTGCTTGCCGGGAAGGCGGGGATGTCCGCCCCCGTCGCCATCGCCGCCGGCATCGGCGCCACCACGTTCGCCGGCTTCCTGAACGGGTGGCTCGTGACCCGCGTGAAGCTCCCGCCGTTCATCGTGACGCTCGGCACCATGAACATAGCGTTCGCGCTCACGCAAATCGTCTCGAGCTCGCAGACCGTTACCGACCTGCCCCAACTGTTCACGACGCTCGGCACCACCGTGCCGCTGTTCGGCACACGCATCGCCTACGGGACGGTGGTGATGCTGCTGCTCTACAGCCTCGCCTGGTGGTTGCTGCGCGAGACGGCCGGTGGGCGCCATGTGTACGCGGTGGGCAACAACCGCGAGGCGTCGCGGCTCTCCGGCATCGATACGGAGCGCCTGTTGCTCGTGGTGTACACGATGGCCGGCGCGCTGTACGGGGTGGCGTCGCTGCTCGCGGTGGCGCGCACGGGGGTAGGTGACCCGCAGGCTGGTCAGACGGAAAATCTCGACACGGTGACTGCCGTGGTCCTCGGTGGCACGAGCCTCTTCGGTGGCCGCGGCGTGATTCTCGGATCCTTAGTCGGTGCACTCATCGTCGGCGTATTCCGCAATGGGCTCACGCTCATGGGCATGTCATCGGTGTATCAGATCCTGGTGACTGGTGCGCTGGTGATTCTCGCCGTGGCCACCGACCAGTGGTCGAGACGCCATGCATGACGCGCAACGCATGACGCTCACGACCGATACGCCCGTCGTACTGCAGGCCCGCGGGCTCCGCAAACAGTACGGACAAGTAGTGGCACTCGACGGGGCCGACTTCGAGGTGCGCGCCGGTGAGATTCTTGCCGTTATTGGCGACAACGGCGCCGGCAAGTCGTCGCTCATCAAGGCGCTGGCGGGCGCGCTGATCCCCGATACAGGCGAGATCCGCGTCGACGGCCGGCCGATCCACTTCCGTTCGCCGGCCGATGCGCGTGCGGCGGGCATCGAAACGGTGTATCAGGACCTCGCGCTCGCGCCCGCGATGAGCATCGCCGACAACCTGTTCCTCGGGCGCGAAGTGCGGAGCCCGGGCATCGCGGGTACGGTGTTCCGCCGGCTCGACCGCCCGCGCATGCAGCGCGAAGCAGCCGACGCGCTCGCAGCGCTCGGCGTGAACATCCGCGCCATCACCCAAGCCGTGGAAACACTCTCGGGCGGGCAGCGGCAGGGCATCGCCGTGGCGCGCAGTGCCGCATTCGCGAGACACGTGGTGATGCTCGACGAGCCCACGGCGGCACTTGGTGTGCGCGAGAGCGGCATGGTGCTGGACCTCATCCGTCGCGTACGCGACCGCGGCCTCTCGGTGGTGCTGATCAGCCACAACATGCCGCACGTCTTCGATCTTGCCGACCGCATCCACATCCAGCGGCTGGGCAAGCGCGTGGCGCTGGTGGAGAAGACATCGATCAGCATGAGTGATGCGGTGGGGGTGATGACGGGGGCGGTGGCGGGAGGGGGGTGAGAGTCGGTGTTTGGGCGACCACCAGCAGGCGGCAGACGTCTGCCATCCCCCCGTTTGCGGTCCCCCCGTCACATGGTGCACTTTCCCCTCATGCGCACTCCTCTCTTCCTTGCGGCCTTCGCCGCTCCGGCTCTCCTTGCGGCGCAGTCTTCGCCTACGATGCCCGCGGTCAACGACAAGCCCAATCCCTACACGACCGTAGAGGGGTGGGCCAAGCTCCCCAACGGCCGCACGTGGGGCTCCACCAGCGCGGTCGCCATCGACAAGGATGGCAAGCACGTCTGGGTCGCCGAACGGTGCAGTGTGAACAACTGCGCCGGCTCCCAACTGGCGCCGGTGCTCAAGTTCGACCCGACCGGCAAGCTCGTGGCCAGCTTCGGTGCCGGCATGATCCTGTCGCCACACGGCATTCACGTGGACCGCGACGGCAACATCTGGGTGGTGGACTGCGCGTGCACGCTCGGTGCCACGCAGGCACCCGCCGGCAAGGGGCATCAGATCCACAAGTTCAGCCCCACCGGCACGCATCTGCTCTCGCTCGGCGCACCAGGCGGCGGTCGCGACTCGGCGTTCTTCTGGCAGCCCAACGCCATCGTCACGGCGAGCAACGGCGACATCTACGTGGCCGAGGGGCATTCGTCGCGCACCGGCTCGAACGCGCGCGTGCTCGTGTTCGACAAGCGCGGCGGGCTCAAGAAGTCCTGGGGCACGTGGGGCAAGGGTGTCGGGCAACTCGATCAGCCGCATGCCCTCGCGTTCGACAGCAAGGGCCGCCTCTTCATCGGCGACCGCGGCAATGACCGCATTCTCATCGTGGACAAGGACTTCAACATCCTCGACACGTGGTATCAGTTCAGCCGCCCCAGTGGCATCTGGATCGACAAGAGCGACAACCTCTACGTGGCCGATTCCGAAAGTGGCTCGGTGAATCCGCCGCACGGCGCCTGGACGCGCGGCATCCGTATCGGCAGCGCGAAGACCGGCGAGGTGACGGCGTTCATTCCGGACCCCGAAGCAAAGCCCGCCAGCACCAGCAGCGCCGAAGGCGTAGCCGTTGATGCGGCGGGCAATATCTACGGCGCCGAGGTGGGGCAGAAGGCGCTGAAGCGGTACGAACGGA
>DCZC01000156.1:7519-8207 GCA_002331565.1 Gemmatimonas sp. UBA2094 | reverse complement strand
GTCGTCAGTGCGAAGTTCGAACTGACAACTAACGACTAACCACTAACGACTACAAACTCCTCACCCAAACGCGATCTACGTCCTCACTTCGGCAGCTTCATCGCCACCAGGCTCGTGTTCTCTTCCGCGCCGGTCGCGAACACGATGTACTGCTGTCCCTTGTGCAGAAACGTCATCGGCACGGCGGTGGTCTTGGCGGGAATCTGCACGGTGCCCACGGTCTTGCCGGTGTTCTTGTCGAGCGCGTACAGCTTGGGCGGTTCGCCCGGCAGCCCGCCGCTGCGGCCCGTGCCGTAGATCACCAGCGTCTTGGTAGTGATGGCCTGCGCCTGTCCACGACCGGGAAGCGGCGGGATGGTGACGCCCGCGAAGAGCGGGTCACGGCTCGTTTGCTTGATGAAGCCCGCGTTGGGCGCCCACCAGGCCTTGTCACCGCTCTTGAGATCGTAGGCGGTGATGCCGCCATGCTCCTTGGGCTTCGCAATGGAGATGCCGCCGATCATCGAGCCCGAGGCCCGTCCGCCGAAGCCCACGTTCTCGGGCTTCTTGTACCCTTCCGGCGTGGGCAGTGCGCCCAGAAGGCCGCAATTGCTCGCCGGCGAGCTGTACGCGAATTCGCTGCAGGGATCGTTGAGCAGCGACGTGGTGCTGAGCCCCGTGATACTGGCCACGAAGATCTTCCCCGTTT
>DCZC01000156.1:6832-7434 GCA_002331565.1 Gemmatimonas sp. UBA2094 | reverse complement strand
GGCGGAATGTAGTACGGGCCCATGCGGCACTTCTTCGCGAGCGCGAGCGCGCTGTCGCGAATGGCGGGCGTGTAGTCGATCAGATCCGCCTCCACGAGCCCCTGCTGCGAATACGGCGCGGGCTTCGTGGGAATGGGCTGCGTGGGCGCCGNNCTGGCCACGAAGATCTTCCCCGTTTCGGGGTCGATGGTCGCGCCGCCGTCGATGTTCACGCCACCGCTCGCCCCCGGCGCGTACCACGCGCACTTGTACCCCGAGGCATCCTTGCCGTCGCCGGCTGCAGGCGGGATGTAGTACGGCCCCATGCGGCACCGCTTCGCGAGCGCGAGCGCGCTGTCACGGATGGCCGGCGTGTAGTCGATCAGATCGGCTTCCACGAGGCCCTGCTGCGCGTACGGCGCGGGCTTGGTGGGAATGGGCTGCGTTGGGGCCGACTCCTCGCCCGGCACGCCGCTCTTGAGCACCGGCGTTTCCGGCATCGGCCAGATGGGCTGGCCGGTGATGCGGTCGAAAACATACAGCCATCCCTGCTTCGTGGGCTGCGCGACGATCTTGCGCGGCTTGCCGTCGATGGTGACGTCCATGAGGTTGGGCGCCATCGG
>DCZC01000156.1:5234-6585 GCA_002331565.1 Gemmatimonas sp. UBA2094 | reverse complement strand
CTTGCCCGTCTTCACGTCGAGCGCAACGAGCGAGTTGCCGAAGAGGTTGTCGCCCGGACGATGCCCGCCGTACTCGTCCATGAGCGGCATGCCCACGGGGATGTAGACGGTGCCGAGCGCTTCGTCGGCCGCGTACGGCGCCCACGCGTCGGTCTTGCCCACGCCCTTCGTGCCCTCCTTCGACCCGTTCTTCCATGTGTCGGCGCCGAACTCTCCCGGCTGCGGCACGAGGTTGAACTTCCACAACAGCTTGCCCGTGACGATGTCGAACGCGCGAATAGTGCCGATCGGGTTCGACGCGCGAATGGGGTAGTAGCCGTGAATCGACGAGTTGCCGACAATGAGCACGTTGCCCACCACCATCGGCGGCGAGCTCGCAGCGATCTGGCTCAGAATACCCATCGTGCCGTCGGCGCCGATCTTCTTGACCGGGTCCCACCCTTCACCTGGCTTCGCTTCACGATACGGCGCCGCGTCGGAGATGATGAGCGGACCGCTGTCGTCGACCGCGAGCTTCTTCATGGGATAGCCGAGGCCTTCCATGAGATCGACTTCGCCCTTCTTGCCGAAGAGCGGATCGGGCTTGCCCGTCTTCGCGTCGAGCGACACGAGGTGATACCCCGGGGTCGTCACGAGCAGGCGCTCCTTGCCGCCGCTGTTCCAGTAGGCGAGCCCGCGTCCCGCAAACTGACGCGGCGCCTTCTGCCAGCGGATCCCTTCTTCCACCCGATACGACCACAGCTCCTTCCCCGTTTCCGGGTCGATCGCCACCACGTGACGCTTGGTGCTCGTCACCGTGAACAGTCGGCCGTTCGCATACAGCGGCGTCGTGCGGTAGTACTCGTCGGGCCCGAACTTCTCGCCGCCCTTCCACTCCCAGCTCACCTGCAGCTTGGAGAAGTTGTCGGCATTGATCTGATCGAGCGGCGAATAACGCGTGCTCCACTGGTCGGCGCCCCAGTGGCGCCACTCCCCATAGGCGTTGCCGCGCGCCATCGGCGCGGCCTTGGCCGCCTGCGCGGACACGGTGGACGCCGCCAGGGCGAGAGCCGCACCGGTGGCACCGAGGGCGACGGACGCCCGGCGAAGAGTACTGCGTCGGATCATGGGTTCTCCCTACGAGCGCGAAAGCGTGAATCGTGAACCTGCTCCTGCATCGGCGTGCCGTTCGCACGCCCCATCGTGGAATCCACGCGCACCGACTTGAGCCACGCGGGTTCCGGTGACAACTCGGTGCGCCCGGCGGGCATACCGTTGAGACGGAGGATGTACGCCGTCACCCACACGTATTCATCCTCCGAGAGGCTGCCGGGCGCGGCCTTGGGCATCGCCTGGCTCACGTAATCGAACA
>DCZC01000156.1:0-4938 GCA_002331565.1 Gemmatimonas sp. UBA2094 | reverse complement strand
CCCTTCACCGCCTGGTCGGCGGTGTATACGCCAGCCTTGGTGGTGCGCGCCTGCGCCTGCAGCACGCGCGTGGGCACGGCACTCCACGCGCCGATCGCCGCCAGCGCCAGCGCCACCGACGCCACGCCCCGCGGCGTGAGCAGTCGGCGCATCCATCCCGACAGCGCCCATGCCACGCCAGTCAGCACCAGCGCGGCCATCACCACGCGGATGAGCGTGACGGCGAGGGCGGCATCGAAGGACGGCATGGTGAATGGTACCGCGCGGACATCGGCGAAGCGCGCGGTCATCCAGTGCCACGCTTCGTGCGCCACGAAAGCTGAGACCACCACGATGCCGAGGCGCTCGGGGAGGCGAGTGAACAACCGGTCGAGAACGGGAATCATCACGAGCAACACACCGAGCTGAGCAAGTTCCACACCAACGTTGAACGCCAAGAGGGAGGTGACGAGATGCGCGCCGGCGAATTGCAGCGTATCACCGAGCGCAGCGGAAAAACCGAAGCCGTGCACGAGGCCGAACACGAACGCCACGATCCACCGGCGCTCCGCCCGGGCCCCCAGCACGTTCTCCACGGCCATGTATACGATCGACGCCGCGATGAGTACTTCCACGAGCGGAGCGAACCACGCGGCCGCCGGCACGACCCCGAGCGCCGCAGCGATGAGCGTGATGGAATGGGCCACCGTGAAGGCGGTGACCATGCCCACCAGCGGACGCCACTGACGGAAGGGCAGCACGAGGCACAGCACGAAGAGCAGATGATCGAGTCCGCCCAGCATGTGTTCGATACCGTGACGGACGAACAGCGCCGCGGCGTGCCACCAGCGCGGATCCACCCGCACCGCGCCGGGGTTCCCCTCGAAGCTGTAGCGGCGCTCGGTGCCGTCGGCGTTCACCAGCGTCAGGAGACTGGTGGTGCGGACACCCAGATTGGCCCAGCGCGGTTCGATCACGAGGTCTCGGGCCAGCGAGGCGGTGGCGACCTCCAGCAGCACTTCGAGGCGCAACTGCCCGTGCGGCAGGTCAGTGGCCGCGGGTAGCGCCTGCTGCGACACGGCCGCGAGCGCGGCACCATACGCGTCGAAAGCCCGGTCGGACGGAAGCGCCGCACGCACCGCGACCACGCGCGGGGTCCCCAGCATGGTGCCCCCGTTGCGCAGCGTCATCGCGTCGGCCACCCACAATTGCGCGGCATCGCGCAAATAGGGCGCGGCGCGCGTCACGTCGAGCGCATCATTGGCGAGGACCGGGAAATCCACATCGCGCACCGCATCCATGGGAATCTGCACGAGCAGACGTACGCGGTCGGCCGTGGGTGCGACATACGCCCGCACCCCCACGTGACGTGGGATCTCGTGAGCCAGCGCGACGCGAGCGGGGAGCACCACGGCCACCCACATCGCGATCGCCAACAGAAAACGACCGATGCGCAACGATTCTCTGGACAGGGGAGATGCGGCAGGTACTTTCAGGCACGTCGGATCCGCACGACTCCGACGCGGGCGTCACCGTCTCCATCCCACGGTGCGCGACTGCAACGACCACTCGAAGAAATTACCGCCCGTGCGCGCATTGTCACGGGTTCCCACCACGATCCCCTCCCCCTTCGGAGAACGCGATGCCGAGGTTCCGTCCCGCGACACGTTGGACCGCGCTGGCTCTCACCCTGGCCGCCCTCGGGGCGGCGCAGGCGTCCCTGCAGGCCGACGACCGGCAGACGGTTCAGGCCCCGAAGTTCGAGGTCGAACCGCTCTGGCCGAAGCCGCTCCCCAATCACTGGATTCTCGGGTCGGTGATCGGCGTGGGCGTGGACAGCCGCGACCATGTGTTCATCATCCACCGCGGTGACTCGACGCTCAATCAGCGGACCGAAGCGGGTGCCAACGCCACGCCACCGGTTGGCGAATGTTGCCGGTCGGCGCCGCCGATTCTCGAGTTCGATCCGGCCGGCAACCTCGTGAAGGCGTGGGGCGGTGCCGGCAGCGGCTACGACTGGCCCTCGTCCAATCACGGCGTGGCCATCGACGACAAGGACAACGTGTGGATCGGCGGCAACGGCGCCATGGATTCGCACATCCTCAAGTTCTCGCACGACGGCAAGTTCCTCGCGCAGTACGGGGCGCCCAAGCAGGCCGCCAACAGCAACGACACGTCGCACTTCGGCCGCGTGGCCAAGATTACCTTCGATGCGAAGGCCGGCGAGGCATACGTCGCCGACGGCTACGGCAACAAGCGCGTAGCGGTGATCGACGCGAACAGCGGCCGCATCAAGCGCTACTGGGGCGCCTACGGCAACAAGCCGGACGATGCCCGCATGCCTCCGTACGACCCGTCGGCGCCGCTGGCCCAGCAGTTCCGCAACCCGGTGCACTGTGCCGAACCCACGAACGATGGGCTGGTCTACGTGTGCGACCGTCCGAACGACCGCATCCAGGTGTTCCAGAAGGACGGCAAGTTCGTGAAGGAAGTGCAGGTGGCGAAGCAGACCCGCGGCGATGGCTCGGTGTGGGACATCGCGTTCTCGCGCGACCCGCAGCAGAAGTACCTGTACCTTGCCGACGGCAAAAACGAGCGCGTGTACGTGATGGACAGGCAGTCGCTCGAGATCCTCACCTGGTTCGGCGACGGCGGCCGTCAGCCCGGCCAGTTCTTCGCGGTGCACAGCATCGCCACCGACTCCAAGGGCAACGTGTACACCACGGAAACCTACGAAGGCAAGCGCGTGCAGAAGTTCAGCTACAAGGGCATCGGCGCGGTGCCGCGCGGCAGTCAGGGCGTGGTGTGGCCGACAGGGAAGTGACGCGCGACAACACCGAGAGTTGAAGACTGAAGACCGAAAGCTCCCCCGTCGATCACGTGATCGGCCGGGGGAGCTTTCAGCTTTCAGTTCTCCGCTTTCAGTAGTTCACGGTGCTCGACCTGCTCCTCACTGCGGAATCACACCCTGGCACTCGATTTCCACCTTACCGCCCGGGACGACGAGCGCCGCGACGACGACCGTGGAGCGCGCGGGCGGATTGCTGGGGAAGAACTTCGTGTAGGCGCCGTTCATCCCCTGGAAGTCCTTCACGTCGATGAGGAACACGGTGCACTTGGTCGCGCCGGCCGCGAGCGTGGTACCGGCCGCCTTGAACACCTTCTCGAGATTCTCGAGCGAACGCGTGGTCTGCCCGGCGATGGTGGTATCGGTTGGGCTCGTGCCCAGCTGCCCGGACGCCCACAGCTGGTTCCCCACGCGAATGCCCGGGCTCAGCGTGGCGGAGATGCGCTGCCCTTCCCCCACCACCGTCTGGCGGGTGGCGGCCTGCCCCGCGGCGGATGACGCCGCCGCAAGCGAGAGAGCGGCACAGAGGGCGACCGTGGGCGCGAATACCGTGGAACGACGCGTCGAATGCATTACGTTTCCTCCAGAAGAGCAGCGGGTTTCAGTGACACTCAGGGAGACGGCCCAATATGCCCATGTTCGACTTCGTCTGCACCTCCTGCCAGCACGCGTTCGAAACGCTGGTGCGCGGATCGTCGCAGCCGGCCTGCCCCGCCTGTAGTAGCACGGCGCTCGAGAAGCAGCTGTCGTTGCCGTCCCTCAAGACCTCCGGCACCCATGCCAAGGCCATGGACGCCGCCAAGCGCCGGGACAAGGCCCAGGGCGCCGAACGCATGCACGCGCAGCGGCAGTACGAACTGAGTCACGACGACTGAGGTACGCCATCGGTCGGCCGTTGCCAGCCGGATCTCCGATGCCCCGAACGCAGAAGCCCGCGCCATCCGGCGCGGGCTTCTGTCGTTCATATCCTCAGCAGCTCTTGCACTTGTTGCTGTTCTTCGAGCCGAGTTTCACCAGCAGGTCGACCGTTTCGAGGAAGGGCGTGATGCGCTGCACCGGTCCGTTGGCCATGTCGGCCGTCGTCTGTCCGCGACGGCTCACCGCCTTCACGTCGGTGCCCTTGCTCATGAGATACTGAATGAGCTCGTTGTCCCCACGGGCCGCCGCGTGGTGCATGGGATTGTAGCCGTTGAAGTCGCGCGAGTTGGGGTCGGCCTTGAGCTCTTCGATGAGATACTTGACCGCCGGCAACCACGCATCGGGCGCGTGGCGATGCGAATTGGCCGCATAGCCTTCCCCGTAGCCGACACCGGCCGCGGCCTGAATCGGGTACACGCCGGGGCCACCGTCGGGAACGGGCGGCAGTCCCGACGGGTCGGCACCACCGGCAGCGCCCTCTTCCGGCGCATCGTCTCCGGGCAACCGGCCAAGCGGCTTGATGGTGGGAACCGTCGGATCGGCCTTGTACTGCACCAGCAACTTCATCGCCGGCACATCCAGCCCGTACGCGGCCCGCCAGAACGGCGTCGCGCCCACGGTGTTCACACCCAGCAGATCGAAGTTGTACGACATGAACCACAGGTGCTTCTTGAGGCGCACGTTCGGATCGGCGCCGGCCTTGAGGATCTGCTCCATCAACTCGATGTGCGTAATCTTCTGCTGCAGCTGTGCCGTGGGCTGCGGATACAGCGACTTGGGCGCCCACTGCGTGTTGATCACGGCATAGAGCGGCGTGGCCCCGGCGTCACTGGCCAGCTTCACGTCGGCGCCCTTGTCCATGAGCATCTTCGCCATATCGAAGCGGCCGTTGACGGCAGCCATGAGCAGCGGCGAGGTGTGGTCGCCCTCACTCACGTGGTTGATGCTGGCGCCCGCCTCGAGCAGCCGTGCGACCGCTTCCACATTGCCTTCACGCACGGCGAAGAGCAGTGGCGTGAGGCCACCCTTGTTGCCGATGAGCTCCCCGTAGGACGGTCCACGCTGCTGGAAACCGGTTTGCGGACGCGCGGAATCGCCGGCGGCTCTCGCCGCACCGGGACGGGCGGCGGCCGCGGGGGTGCCGGCGGGAGAAGCAGAAGCTCCTGCGGCGGACGCACCACCAGCGGAAGCAC
>DCZC01000149.1:2504-2833 GCA_002331565.1 Gemmatimonas sp. UBA2094 | reverse complement strand
CCGGCGGAATCGCTGGCGGCGGCGGCACCGTGCTGGCGCCGTTCTCGCGGTACACGATGGGCGGGCCGGACGATTGCGCGGCGGTGAGCAACCCGACCGATCCGGCGCCGCCGAGCACCGCTGCCGTCACGATCACAGTGAGCACGCCGCGGCGGGCGGCCCTGGGCTTCGGGGGGAGCGTCGTGCGGGGAATCTACCCGTCGTCGGCTCCAGCGGCGATCGGGGAGTCGGGGCGAGCTCGCCGTGCGGCTCTGCACGGGCGCGGAGATCGGCCATCGCGCGCGTAAACCATCATCAGTGCCTCGACCTTGACCTGGAAGCTCCTGCCG
>DCZC01000149.1:1621-2232 GCA_002331565.1 Gemmatimonas sp. UBA2094 | reverse complement strand
GCCGGGGCGGCGATCGGCGCATGAGCAAGGTTGTCGATGTGCTGCTGGGACGAGAGCGGGGGCACGAGCTGTCAGCGGTCGCTCACCCAAGCCTCGAAACGGAAGGTCTCGGCGCTTGGGCGAAGCTGGGTCGCATGCGGGTACCAGCGGCGGCAGCCTCCTTCGCCTGACGGGCGCGGGCCAGCGGAGCGGGCGTACGCTGATTTTCCGGTGTTTTCCCCAATTGCCGAGGTTCCAATGTCACGCATCAAGGGGATTGCCATTTCCCTCGTGGTCGCCGGCCTGGCCACCAGCGTCGCCGCTTGCGGCGATTCCAGCAGCACCTCCAGCGAAACGGCTCCCGAGACCGACCGACGGGCCTCCGGCCATGCAGCGGCGTGGTCATACGAGGGCGACACGGGCCCCGATAAGTGGGCCACCCTCTCGCCCGACTACGCCACGTGCGATGGCTCCTCTCAGACGCCGATCAACATCGTCGACCCGGCGAGCGACACGTCGCCCGAGCCCACCATCAACTACTCGAAGGGTGCGGTGGAGCAGCTCAACAACGGGCACTCCGTTGAGGCCAAGGCTGCCGGGGGCAACTCGATCACCGTCAACGGCACCAAGTC
>DCZC01000149.1:0-1383 GCA_002331565.1 Gemmatimonas sp. UBA2094 | reverse complement strand
GAGCACTCGCCCATCGAGGCGCACTTCGTGCACAAGTCCGACGTTGGCGCGCTCACGGTCATCGGTGTGATGCTCGAGGAGGGATCCTCCACGAACACCGCCTGGGAGCCCTTCGTCAACGCCATCGACACGCCTGCGGGGACCACGGCAAAGCCCACCTACGACTGGGCGGCCATGCTCCCCACGAACCTCCAGAGCGTGCGCTACGTGGGCAGCCTCACCACCCCGCCGTGCACCGAGGGCGTGAACTGGCTGGTGATGAAGGAGCCGGTGAAGCTGAGCAAGGCGCAGATCAACGCCGTCACCGCCATCTACTCCGACAACTCCCGACCGGTGCAGTCGCTCAACGGTCGCAACGTCGTCATCACCCCGGTAACCCCCTAGCGCTGCAGGGTTCGGTCAACCGCTAGCCGGACATGTCGTCGATCGCCGCCCTGGGCGCGTTGCGGTGGAGTCCTGTTGGGACGAGAAGGGAACCCGGGCCGTCAGCGGTCGCTCACCCGCGTGCCCGGCGGCAGCGGTGACGGCAATGGGGCACCGGTGGCCAGCGCGACCACGATCGGGTCGATAATCCCCGGCCTGGCGCCTTCCTGGGTGTGGTCCATCACATCGTGGGGCAGGCCCAGCGACGCAGGGAGCACCACCTCCCGCACTCGGGCCCCATGGGTGCGCCAGTCTCTGGTCAGATCAGCAATCGCCTGGTTGGAGATGGTGAGGTCGGAGGCGTTCTCGAGGATCGCGAGCTCATTGGCCTGCGGTGCCCGCGCGGCGGCCTCGCGCAGCACCCGCGTGCCGAAACGGAATGTCTCGGCGCTCGGGCGAAGCGGGGTCGCATCCGGGTAGGTGTGGGACTCACGCTGGATGCCGGTGCCGGGTAGCACCACCGGCGGCAGGCGCGTGAAGGTATTGCGAAATACGTTGGCGACCGCGCGCGAGACGTTGCCAAGCACCAGCGCTGGGGCGATCACCACCGCCCGGTCCACGTCGGTGCGCTCCTGCGCTGCCCACGCGGCCATGTTCCCACCCAGCGAGAACCCCACCACGGTCGTCTTCCCGCCCAGACCGGCGGCGATGTCGAGGCCCTGATCGGTGGCGTCTCGCATGGCCTCCGCGTCCAGGCCGGCCAGGTCATGGACGGTTCCGCCTGAGATCCCGTGCCCAGGGATGCGCATCACCAGCACGTTCGCCTTGGTCCGGGCCAACTGGCGTCCCACGTCGAGCATTTGCCGCGGGCAGTTGGTCAAGCCGTGGTAGAGGACGATCACCTGCTCGGTGCGGCGCGCCGGCCCCAGCAAGCGCGTGCGGCATTCGGGCTTTATGCGCGCTTGAGTCTCGGCACGTGCGATGCCCGCCAGTGCCGCCTCGGCCTCGGCGTAGGTGGCC
>DCZC01000137.1:283-5689 GCA_002331565.1 Gemmatimonas sp. UBA2094 | reverse complement strand
AGGCGGCTCGGCAGGCGGCCGGTGAGCTTGGTGGCGCCGAGGATGGTGCTGGCACGCGGCCGGTCGACGAAGTCGCCGCTGGCCGCGCCGCGCGGAGCGGCACCGATGCGTCGCGGGTAGAAATACTGCGCCCCGTTGCCGCGCACCATCTCGCTGCCCTCTACGAAGAACGGGCGGCGCTCGTCGAAAAACGTTTCGAACCCCGTGAGGTTCACCTCGGCCGGGTCCGCTTCCACCTGGCCGAAGTCGGGATTCACCGTGGCGTCGAGCGTGAGGAACTTGCCGACGCCCAGTTTGGCGTCCATCCCCACCCGGCTCGCGTACGGCTTCGTAAGAGGATTGGCGATGCTCGTGCTCGCCGCCCGCGTCGCGTCGCCAGCGAGGTACGGCAGGAACTCCACCGGCCGGGTGCTGCGCACGTCGCTGATCCCTTCGAGGGTGCCGAAGCGCGAGATGTAGCCGGTTTCGCGGGGGCGGACGAGCGCCCATTGCACCGTTTCGTTCTTGTCGGGCATCCAGCGATCGATCTGGAAGCCCCAGCGCTGCGCCGAGTCGGGCGGGAAGCGGAGTTGGGAGAACGGGATGCGCATCTCCGCCGTCCATCCGGTCGAATCCAATTGGGCCGACGCGTTCCAGACGGGATCGAACTGACTCTCCCGGCCCCGCATCTCCTCGTCCTGCGTGTGACGGAAGTCGCTGCGTACGCCGGCGGCGGAAATGCCGAAACCCACGGCGGTGCGCCGGTCGCGCTGCGTATCGATGATGATGTTCAAGCGCTCCGCATTGCCGAAGCCGTCGCGCCGCGTGAAGGTGCGCGAGATCTCCTGCGGCCGTACACGGTGCAGGCGGGCCCCAATGTAGAGCGCTTCATCGTCGTAGGCGATGAAGATTTCGCTGCGCTCGGTGGGTGCGGCGCCTTCGCGAGGCTGCCGTTGCACCAGATCGTCGATGGGCCGTACGCCTGCCCACAGCGCCTCGTCGAGCCGGCCGTCGATGCGAGGCGCCCGCGTCACACGCGTGGCACGTGCCACCTTGGCCGACGGCTGTGCCGGGAGGGTGCCGGCCGGGGGGAGCACCCACAGCGCGGCGGACATGAAGGCAGCGGCCGATCGCAAAGACGGCCGCCGAAATGCGAGAATTGGAAACACGGGGGACGGGAAGGGGAATGCGCGACTCTCCTGCTTTACGTACAGGGGGCGCCCGATGTTCGGCGCCGGCGCCGTCGCTTACCCCGGGGCGGAACCGGACGCATTTTCGGCGCACCCGCACTCATCACCCTCACCCGTGTTGCCCGACATGACCCGAAACGCATTCCGTGCGCTGCTGTGCGTGGTTGGTGCCGCCACCACCGTTGCCGCCTCCACCACGCTGCTGGCGCAGGCCAAGCCGGCGCAGGCCAAGCCGGCGGTCGCGGCCAAGTCCCAGCCTGCCCCCGACTTCACGACGCGCAAGTTCGGCGACCTCGGCGAGGGGCCGTACAAGTCGCTCGTCATCCGCAATGCGATGGTCATTCCGGGCCACGGCGGACCACCGGCCGGCCCGTACGACATCCGTGTCGAAGGGAACATGATCACCGAGATGGTGCCGTTCGATCCGGTGACCGCCGAGCGCGCCGGGGCGCGGCCGCGCATGACCGGTGACCGCATCATCGACGCGGCCGGGAAATTCGTGATGCCCGGACTGATCGATCTCCACACGCACATCCGCACGCTGCCGATGGAGATCGAGTACGTGTATTACCTCAAGCTCGCCATGGGCGTGACGACCATGGTGAATGCGGCCGACCGCGGGTATGTGGACGGCATGCGCGAGGCCAAGAAGAGCGAGGCCAACGAGATCATCGCGCCGCGCATGTATCCGCTCGTGAGTTACGGGGCGGGGACCACCTTCACGAAGCTGCAGCTCGACGATCCGGCGCTCGCCCCGCAGGTGGTGAAGGCCATGGCGGCGAACGGCAACCGGGTGATCTCGATGGACCCGCTCGGCTGGAGCCTCGAGCTGGTGGCGGCCATCGCGAAAGCGGCGAAGGAAAACGGCATGATCACGTCGTTCCACCTGCAGCCAGCCAATACTGCCGTCACGCAGGCCGTGCGCGCCGCCTGTGCCGGCGTCACCATGATCGAGCATCACTACGGCTATGCCGAGTCGTCGCTCGACGGCAACACGCAGGACTTTCCGCGCAACTACGAGTACGGCAACGAGAACGATCGCTTCCGCGAAGCGGGGCGCGTGTGGACGTATGCCAACAAGGAGCGGCTGCTCGGCGCCGTGGTGGATTCGCTGCTCAAGTGCGGCGTGACCATGCTGCCCACCCGTGTGGTGTACGAGGCCAACCGCGACGTGATTCGCGCCACGAGCCTGCCGTGGACGGAGAAGTACACGCACCAGGCGCTGTGGAACTGGAACATGCCCAACCCCGCCTTCCACGGCGCCTATCACTACGATTGGACCAGCGACGACGAGTACAACTGGACATCGGCGTATCGTCTGTGGGGCGATCTCATTTTCGAGTTCAACAAGCGCGGGGGCCGCGTGGCCTTCGGCACCGACGACAACTACATCTGGGCCACGCCGGGCTTCTCCACCGTACGCGAGCTGCAGTTGGGGCGCGAGACCGGCATGAAGACGCTCGAGGTGCTCAAGTCGGCCACGGTCAACAGTGCGAAGACGCTGGGTGAGCCCAAGCTCGGGCTCGTGCGCCCCGGCTACAAGGCCGACCTGCTCATCGTGGACGGCAACCCGGCAGCGAACCTCAAGTACCTCTACTCGTTCGGTGATCTCACGCTCGACCGGAACGGCGCGATGTATCGCACCAAGGGCATCGTGCACACCATCAAGGACGGCGTGGTGCTGGAGAACGCCAACCTGATGCGCGAGGTGGAGCGCATGGTGCAGGCGTCGCGCAAGCTGGCGCCGGCGGCCGATCCGGTGCGGGACCCGTTCCGGCCGTCGGGGAAGTAACCAGCGTCTATGGCGCGATGAGGTCGCGTGTCGCCTCGGCCGGCGTACGTACGCCGGCCAGGGCGAACGCGAGGTCCACTTCGTCGCGCAACAGCTGCAGCACATGACGCGCGCCGGCCTCACCATTGGCAGCGAGCCCCCAGAGGATGGGACGCCCCAGCAGCACGGCGTTGGCGCCAAGGGCGAGCGCCTTGAGTACGTCGGTGCCGCGGCGAATGCCGCCGTCCACCAGCACCTCGGCGCGCCCCTGCACGGCGTCGGCCACCTCGCCGAGGGCGCGGGCTGTGGGGACGGCCGTGTCGAGCTGTCGGCCACCGTGGTTCGAAACGATGATGCCCGTCGCTCCGTGCTCGAGCGCCATGACGGCGTCGTCGTCGCGCACCACGCCCTTCACGTAGATGGGCAACGACGTGATCGACCGGAGCCACGCGAGGTCCTTCCACGCGATGCCCGCGTCCCAATGGTGCAGGATGAACTGCGCCAGCGCCGACGACATGTCCTCCTGCGCCCCCAGCGTGGCGCGCATGTCCACACCGAGGTTCGGGGCCGCGAACTCCGACGGCACATGGAACCGGTTGAGCAGGTCGCGCTCGCGGCGGCCGAGAATGGGCGTGTCCACGGTGAGCACGAGCGCGGTGCACCCGGCGCGTTCGGCGCGTCGCACGAGCTCGGCGGTCACGCCACGATCGCGATAGATGTACAGCTGAAACCACACCAGCCCGTTCGAAGCGGCGCGCACGTCTTCGATGGTGCGGTTGGAGAGCGTGGAGAGAATCATGCTGCTGCCGGCGGCTGCCGTGGCGCGTGCCGTGGCTACTTCGCCCTCCGGCGTTGCCATCTGTTGAAACGCCATCGGCGCCACGATCACGGGCCATTCGAGGCGGTGCCCGTTGATGGTGGTGGCGAGGTTGCGTTGCGACACGTCGCGCAGCACCCGATAGCGGATGCGCACGTCGTCCCACGCCGTGCGGGACTCGCGCAGCAGGATTTCGTCGTTCGCCCCGCCGGCGTAGTAGTCGTACACCATGCGGGGCAGGCGCTCATGGGCCACCGCTTCGTAGGCGTGCAGGTTGACCGGCAGCGCGGTTCCGGCGTGCTCCGGTGTCGTCACTTCACGCGCTTCCCATTCTTGATGACCATCTGCACGTTGCGCAGCGTCTCGATGGTCGCGAGCGGATTCTCGCGCACCGTGATGATGTCGGCTGTCTTGCCTTCCGAGACGGTACCGACCTTGTCCTGCAGCCCCAGCGACATGGCCGGCCAGAAGGTCGCGGCCCGGATGGTTTCCATCGGGTCCATGCCGTACTGCCGCACCCACGTCACCATCTCTTCGGCGGTGGCGTAGCCATGAAAGTTGCCCGGCACGCCGGCGTCGGTACCGATGAGCAGTCGCGCACCGCTCTGGCGTAGCTGCCGGAACTTGGTCTGCAGGGTGGGGCCGCGGTCCGGCACGAGGCGGTAGTACTGCAAGGTGTCGAGCCGGCGCAGCGATGCCCGGATGTCCTGCACGAGCGCTGTCGGCAGGTACTGATACCAGCGCGAGTCGTCCAGATATTCGTCGTCGTCGCGGCGCGCCGTGTAATTGGTGAGCACGTCGATGGTGGGGGTCCACCAGAGCGGCCCCTTGGCGCCCTGGGCCGTGCGTTCGTGCAACGTGCGCAGCACGTCGTCCGGATAGCCGGGGGATGCCTGCATGCCGGTGTGCTCGAAGTCGTCCACGCCCATCTCGAGGCCGAGGCGCACTTCCTCCGGACGGTGCGCATGCGCCACCACCGGGAGCCTGCGCGCGTGGGCCTCGTCGACCACGGCGCGGATCTCGTCCTTTGTCATCTGATCCTGGTCGATGAGCTTGATGACGTTCACGCCGGCGTCGGCCAGCTTCTTCACCTTCGCGCGTGCGTCGGCCGGGCTGCTGATGCCCCAGCGGAATCGCTCGGTGCCGGGGTAGGGCGCGTGTTGCAGGAAGGGACCCGAGGTGTAAATGGTGGCGCCCACCAGTTCGCCGCGCTCGATCTTGCCGCGCACGGAGAGAATCTCCTCGAGCGGGCCGCCGAGGTCCCGGATGCTCGTGACCCCGTTCATCACGCTCTGCTTCGCCGCCGCCGGAATGATGCTGCGTTCCCATTCCGGTGGGGAGACGCTGTCCCAGTGGGCGTAGTTGCCGTGCCCCACGAGCATGACGTGCACGTGCATGTCCCACAGGCCGGGGAGCACGTACTGCCCGTCCGTGGAAATCACGGTGGCGCCGGCCGGCACGGCCTTGGTCACCACGGCGTTGGAGCCGACTTTGGCGCCAGCGCCTACCGTGAACGGACCAAGCACCTTGGCACCCGCGCCCACCACCACGTTATCCTCCAGCGTCGGGTGGCGCTTACCTTTGTTCCAGCTGGTGCCGCCCAATGTCACGCCCTGGTAGAGGGTCACGTCATCGCCGATTTCAGCGGT
>DCZC01000137.1:0-215 GCA_002331565.1 Gemmatimonas sp. UBA2094 | reverse complement strand
CGGTGTACCGCCGTGGCCGTCGATGAGGGTGCCGCCGACGAGGGCGAGTGTGGCACGCTGCACCGCCTGCCCGGCAGTCGACACCGTGGATCGGGCGTGCGGTGGGAGGGGGCGCCGCGCGCTGGTGGCGGCCACGGAGACGCTGGAAAGGCAGGCGACGGCGGCCAGCGGGCGCCAGGCACGGAGAGCGGAGTTCATCGGCATATTGTACGGCT
>DCZC01000014.1 GCA_002331565.1 Gemmatimonas sp. UBA2094 | reverse complement strand
TGCCCGGGCTGCTTTGGCAGGTGCTCGCGGCACAGCGCAATGGCCTGCGTCAGCTCCCCGGCTTTCCGGAGCTCGTTCGCCAGCGGCGCAAAATAGCGTCGCGGGTTTTCGTCGACCTTCTTCCGGAGCTCTTCGATCCGGGCGACAGTGCTCATCCGTGCGGTGCCCTCTAGGTGGTATCCCGCGGCGTCCCGGCCGTTTGGGCACCCGTACGGGGCCGGTGGCGAAACGACGGGCTGGCGACCTTGGAATTCTTCGCCCACGAGCCGTGGGAAGTCAATCGTCAATCGGTGATGCGAAGTGCTGGCCTGTCTTGCCTTTAGCAGAACGCGCTGGCTAGGTTTCCAGACTCTGCGCCGCACGCCCTTCTTCAGGGAGGTGCGTGTGCCTTTCCGTTTGCCCGTTTTTCCGACCGAAGGAGTCACGCCCCGTGCTGCAATCGATGCGGAGCGCCGCGAAGTACATCTGGATCATCCTCATCGTGGCGTTCGTTGGCAGCTTCCTGCTGTACGAGACGTCGGGGCTGGCGGGTCGTGCGCCGGTCACCACGACCACGTCCATCGCCACGGTCAATGGCGAGGAGATCCTCCTCACGGCGTGGCAGAACGCCGTCACGGCCCTCGAGCAGGAGCGTTCCCAGCAGACGGGCAACGCGATCACGCTCGACGAACGACAGCAGCTCGAGGAGCGCGCGTTCAACGAACTGGTCACGGAGCTGTTGCTCCAGCAGGAATACAAGCGTCGGGGCATCACGGTTACCGACGACGAAATCCTCCAGGCGGCTCGGCTCGCTCCCCCGCCACAGGCGATGCAGTCTCCCGACCTGCAGACGGACGGCAAGTTCGACATCCAGAAGTACCAGCGATTCCTCAGCAGTCCCCTGGCGCGGCAGTCGGGTGCGCTTGCCGGTCTCGAGGCGTACTACCGCACCGAAATCCCGAAGCAGAAGCTGTTCGATCAGGTCGCGAGCGGCGCATACATCACCGACGAGCGACTCTGGCAGATGTATCGCGACCGTCATGACAGCGCCACCGTGAGTTACGTCGTGCTGAGCACGGCTGCCCTCACGGACACGGCCGTGACGGTCACCGACGCCGAAATTTCGGCGTTCTATGATCGGAACAAGAAGCGTTTCGAGCGTCCAGGCCGTGCCGTCGTATCGCTGCTCACCGTGACGCGCGCCATCACGGCGGCCGACTCTGCAGACGCGAAGCGCCGCATCGACGCCATCCGGACGGAAATCGCCGGCGGCGCGAAGTTCGAAGACGTCGCCAAGCGCTCTTCCACGGACACGGTGTCCGGTGCCAACGGCGGCGCGCTCGGCAAGGGCGGCAAGGGGCGCTTCACCCCCAAGTTCGAAGAGGCCGCCTACGCCCTCAAGGTGGGTGAGCTCTCGCAGCCGGTGCTCACGCCGTTCGGCTGGCACCTCATTCGTGTCGATGCACGCCAGGGCGACACGCTGGACCTGCGCCACATCCTCGTGAACATCGCGCAGAGTGACTCGAGCGCCACGCAAACGGACCGCCGGGCTGACTCGCTCGCCTCGAAGGCTGGCAGCCAGGACGACCCCAAGGCGTTCGATGCGGCGGCCAAGCAGCTCGGTTTGACCGCCGCCAGCGCGGTCGTGCTGGAGAAGGAGCCGCTGTCCTTCGCGGGGCGGTACGTGCCGAGCGTAAGCGCGTGGGCGTTCTCCGGTGTGCGGGCTGGCGAAACGAGCGATCTGTTCGACTCGCCTGACGCGTACTATCTCGCGCGCCTCGACTCCCTCACGAAGGGCGGGCTCGCGCCTCTCGCCGAAGTGAAGGGCGACATCCGGCGCCGTCTGTCGCGCGACAAACGCGTGGAGAAGCTCCGCCCGATGGGTGAGCAGTTGGCCCGGGCTGCACGCGCGTCGTCGCTCGAAGCGGTGGCCGCCGAACGCAAGCTCACGGTCGAGAAGTCGGTACCGTTCACGCGTGTCGATGCCGTACCGGGCCTTGGCCAGTACACGCAGGCCGTCGGCGCGGCCTTCGTGGCCCCCACGGGTCAGGTGACGGGCCCGTTCAACGCGGTCGACGCTATGGTGGTGATGCGCGTCGACGCCCGCACCGAGTCGAGTCGACCGACGTTCGAAGCCGAGAAGAGCATTCAGCGTCAGCAGTACCTGCAGTCGGCGCGTCAGCAGAAGGTCGATGAATTCCTCACCAGTCTGCGAGAGAGCGTGAAGGTCGAGGATCGTCGCTCCGAAGTCCTCTCGGCGCTGCGCCGCCAGTCGGACAGCTGAGCCGCCCCGATATAGCACAACGCCCCCGCGAGCACGGCTCGTGGGGGCGTTGTGTTTCCCGGATGGATGACAGGACACCGGTGGCGGAATGCAGAAAGGGCACCGCGTGCGCGATGCCCTTTCGTGTACCAATTGGTGCAGCGCTTACTGCATGAGGCGCTTGGGTTCCGGACGCTCTTCCTCGCGGATCGCGTTCGCGGGCGCGGCGGGGGCAATTTGCTGCTCGGCACGCGGCGCGTCCGTAATTTGACGCTGCGCGTCGCTGAGATTGCGCTTGAATTCGTTGATGCCTTTGCCCAGCGAACCAGCGATCTCGGGGATGCGCTTGGCGCCGAACAGAAGCAGAACGATCACCAGAATGACGAGGATCTCGCCGAAGCCTAGGTTGCCGAAGTTCATGGGAAACTCCTAGAAGAGGGACCGCGCGATGAGGTAGGCGATCAATACTCCCAGAAGGCTCAAGAGCGAGACATCCAGGGCGACTGGTCCAACCGCAAACTTCAATATAATCAGGTCCACCGGAAGTGGCCCTACTGCGGGCGTCACCCCGGTCGTGAGAAACTCCTTTACGGCGCCGGCCGGGAGGAAGCGACGGGCCACCTGCGTGAGCAGGCCGCCGCTCACGAAACCCGACGCCAGCACCATCAGATGAAACACCGGGCGGTGCTTCGACGGTCCCGTGGCCATTACCAGCGACGCTCCACGACGTAGCCGATGGAATCCATGAGCGACGATTTGGACGGTCCATCAGGGAGGTCGGCGAGTGCCTCCTCGGCTTCGCGGGAGTACTGATCCGCACGCCGACGCGCGTACTCCAACCCGCCATGGTCGCGCACAATCGTCACGACCTCGGCGATGGCCTCCTCGTCCGGTTCAGGAGAGGCGAACAAGGCGTCGACACGAGCACGCGCGCTGGCCGGCATCTCTCGCAACGCCGCAATCAGTGGCAACGTGACCTTGTGCTCCTTGAGGTCGAGCCCGCTCGGCTTGCCGGTCATTTCGGTCGGTTCGGTGTAGTCGAGCAGATCGTCGGCGACCTGAAAGGCCATACCGAGCCGCTCGCCGAAACGCGTAAGCGCCGCACGGTGGTCGGGGGCCCCACACCAGGCCCCCACGTCACACGCCGCCATGAACAACGCCGCCGTCTTGGCGCGGATCAGCGTCTCGTAGTCATTCTCGCTGAAGGAAAGCGCGTCGTACTGGGCCAGCTGCCGGATCTCACCGATCGTCATCTCGTTCGAAGCAAACGTGATGGCGCGCATTGCCTCGAGATCCCCGATGGTGACGAGCTCCCGCAGCGCGCGCAGGTAGAGATAATCACCCATGATCACCGACACCTGATGGCTGAAGAGCGCATTCAGCGTCGGCATCCCACGGCGCAGGACGGAGTGATCCACCGCATCGTCGTGCACGAGCGTGGCGAGATGTATGAGCTCGATAATGGCCGCGAAGGTGATCGCCTTGCGCGGCGATTCTCCGTCGACACTCGAGGAGAGCAACAGAAGGGTGGGGCGGAAGAGTTTCCCCTTCATGCCCATGAGATGCCCCTGCACGTTCTGCACGAGCGGCACGTCGGCCGAGACGATGCGCCACAACTCCTGCCCTACCGCCTCGAGATCGGCGCGTACAGGAGCCTGAATGTCTCGCAATGCCGCGGCCAGCGCGGACGGCGTCCGCGTGGAAATCGTCATCGGGATGCCTGCTCGATCGCCGCCAGCCTGGCGGCTACGTCACGGAAGTTGGGGTCGGTTGCGTACACGCGTTGAAAATAACTACGTGCCTCGTCGTTGCGCTGCAGGGCCTCGCAAGAATATCCGAGGAGATACAGCAGCCCGACCCGCGTGTGGTCGTCCGGGCGGGCCACCAGCGGTGGTGGCGGCGCCGCCGTACCGAGAGCGGCACGGGCACGCTCGTCGTAGGGGGCGATGTCGAGCACGCGGGAGTCGACCACCCGGTCTGGACCGACCTGGACCAGTTCATCGGCCATGTCGGAGGCTGCCCCGAAAAGTGCCTCGGCGAGCCGGCGCCGCAACAGCCAGTGCTTCGGCAGTCGGGCGGCAGTTCACCGGGCGGGATGAAGTCGTGCGGATCGAGTCGGAACGGCGGACGCGTAGGCGGCAGCCGTTCCTCCACGAGGTCGAGGTCGACGACAGCGGCTGATACCGGAACCGGAACGGGAGCGCGAGGTGCGGGCACCCCCGCGGCGGCGACCGGGGTCCGGCGTGAGGGCTAGCCGTAGTCGATATCGAGAAAGATGAGGTCCTGCGACTTCTGCTCGCGAAGGGCCGGCGTGGACTCCGGCGTGGGTACACGATCCGCTCGCAGGGGGGAGCGCCGTCGAGGCAGGGCGACACCTGACCGCGCAGCGAGCGCTTCGACCATCGCCCTGACGTCGTTGAGCTCAGGCATGATGTCGAGGATCTCCGCCAGAGCGCGGATCCCTTCCTCGACGCGCCCCTCCTGCTGCATGCGCGTGGCATACTCCAGGAAGTTCCGGGCCGCGTCACCACGCAGCCCCTTGCGCGCGGAAATGCGGCCGAGCGTGAAGTGGACGTTGACTCGCCCGGGCGCGTTGCGCAGGATCTTGTTGCAGAGGGCGATCGCGTTGTTGAAGAGCCCCGACGTGGCGTAGTGCTCGACGGCGCACTCGAAATACGTGATGGCATCGGGCACACGCCCCTGCCGCAGCGCGAGGTCACCGACCTTGTTGTACAATGCCACGTCGATTTCCTCGCCCGCCGCCTCGCTTTCCTCGATAGCCTTCACGTACGAGGCAATCGCGCGGTCGATCTGTTTCCGCTGCTCGAACTCAGCCGCCCTTTTTCTGTGCTTCGCGGCGTTGGACATGAAGACGAGTCGAGCTCCAGATAGCAGGGAAAATGCCAGTGAGAAGCTGGGCGTCGCAGCCGTAGCGCGATCTACGGCTCGCAGCGTCTGGTACCAAGCACGGCCACCGCTTGACGCCCCCGTACCCAGACGCGCACCACGCCAGTAACGCAACGCCGGCCATGCCTGCATCCGCGGTCCGGCCCGTCGGGCCCGGGGCCGCGTGGGGATCAGGCGTCGACGGGGGTCACCGTGGCCATCACGTCACGTATACGCGACGTCAGCCGCAAGGGCGCCTGGGCCTCGCCCCGGCAGGCGTAGAAGCACGCGTTGCAGTCGATGGGATCGTAGCCCTTGTACGACTCCCACGGGCCGTCCGGTTTGAAATCGGGGCAACGGCGCACCTGCCCCTGCGGATCGATGTGAATGGTGGTGGACCCACTCCGGCAGGGCTCGTTCATCTCTCCGCGGATGTACCGCGGGATCTGCTCCAGATAATAGTCGGAGTTGGTGATCACGCCGGCCCGGCGACGTTTGTAGGCCAGCAACTGGTCCACCACCCGCTGCACCGCCGCCGGCTCGACGTCCTGGAGCAGATGCTCCGCGTTCCCGTTCTTGAGCGCCGTGTAGACCGAAAAGTTCACCCCTCCGCCCAACGCGGCGGCCTTCTCCACGATGGGGAGAATCTGATCGAGATTGTCGTTCTTGATCACCGTGTTGAACCGCACGCCGCCGATCCCCGCCGCCCGCATCCGCGGCACCAGATCGAGAATCTTCGCGGTGAGCCCCGGAATCCCGCGCGCATCATCGTGGCGGCCGTCAAGGTAGTCCAACGAGATGTTGAACTGATCCACACCCGCGTCCCACAGCGACTGCGCGCGCTCCAGCGACAGCATCCCCGCGTGCGTGATGAGTTGTACGTACGTGAAGCGTACCGCGCCACGCACGGCACGCACCACATCCTCGAGATCACGCCGCAACGTGGGCTCACCACCCGTGAAGGTGACGAGCATTGGACTGAAGTGACGGGCGATCGCCGCAAAATTCGCCCACTCGCGCTGCTTTTCGTTCGCCGGCGTCTGCCAGTAGTCGCAAAATCCGCAGCGCGCATTGCAGCGCATGGTCACTTCGAAGTTGAGCAACACGGGGCGGCGTCGAGCGCGAAGCCATGCGTACTTGGCCAGGAAAATGGGCACATGGTACGGCCTGTAGCGACTCGACAGCATCAGAAATTGCTCGACCGGTACGTCTGGCGATCGTAATTGAACTTGAGATCGGGTTGCGCCTTCAACGCGATGAAGAAATTGAAGGCGAAGTTGCCGCTGGGCGTCTGCGAGAAGGAGAACACGGCATTCCAGTCGTGCAGCTGGCGCTGCAACCCGAGCTGCTGACCCGCAAAGCGCGAACGCTCCACGTCGTACTGGGTGGTCCACTGCGCCGACCAGTTCTGCGTGATGCCGAAGGACATGCTGGCATTCACGCTCGACACCGGGGGCTGACGGACAAACGGCGCCCCGATGGCACTCTGGCCCGTCCCGAGTCCCGTCGGGGGACTCGTTTGAGCATTGATGAAACAGCGCTCGTAGGCGGCAATCCCCTGATTGCGGAACGACTCGCACAATTTCGCCGGATCGGCTTCGATGATCAGGCCGTTCCCGCGCGGAGCCCGCTGGCGCGCAGCGTTGTACTGCAGATTGAGATTCCATCCCTGCCCCGACTCGGGCAGCGACATCTGCATACCGCGCATGGCCCCGCCGCCGGCCGCATTCATCTGCCGGCTCTGTCGCGTAATGTTCTGCTGCGAGGCGTTCATTTGCGTGGCGGTACTGGCGCTGTCGATCTCCGGTGACTTGCCCAAGAAGCGGGCGAGAAACGCGAAGATCGCCGATTTGCTGTTCATGGAAAACGTGACGCCCATGTCGGTCCGGTACGGACTGAAGGTCGCCGTATCGGATGCCGGGTCTCCCTGAAACAGGTCGTAGCTCGTGCGGAAATCGAGCCCCGGCAGGAGATCCGTGCGCCCGCTGACGGAGAAGACTTTGTCGGTGAAGCCGTTGCCGGTACTGTCGGCGCGAACGAAGTCCCAGGTCAGCGGCGAGAAGTTGAGCGAGAGCAACTTGATCTTGCGCCCCTGCTCTGGCTCGGAATCCGTTGCCGCGCGCAGCTTGGCTTCGAGATTCGTTGCCAGATTGAGCGAGACGCGGTTCTGCGCGAGCGCGCCGAGATAGCCGACGCGCGAGCGACCGATGGCCTGCAGATACTCGTCACTTACGGACGCGGCAGGCGAGTAACTGAAGCTGATGGCGGGCGTGACCGAGTGGCGCAGCTTGGCGACAGGCCCAAGCCCGGGCAGCATCGCATACAGCGTGGGCGATGCGGATACCGCGTAACTCAGCCGCTTCGCCTGGGATACGAACCTTCCACCACTGCGTTCGGTCCGTACGAAGAGCCCGCCCTGATCGACGTTCTGCACATTGACCGAGGGCGACACATTCCATGTACCCTGGAAGAACCGTGGCAGATTGAACGACGTGGTCCAGTCCACGCTCGTCTCGAAGGTGCGGGCGAACACGCGGGTGACCCGCTGCGACGTATCCCGCACCCCCACGATCTCGCGCTGCTCCGGATAGTCGCGGAACTGTTCGTTGACGGTGAACGAGTTCTGCCACTGGAAGTCCCACAACTTGATCGGCGTATCGAAACTGAACTGCATGTTGCGCCGGCTGGCGTTGAAGCGCGAACTGTCAAGCCCGCCACCGGGACGCGCGTTATACACGTACGGGAACTGTAGGCCCTGATCGATCTTGCTGGAGCCGGAAATCGCCAGCCGCAGCGACGGCGTCCACGACACCGGCCCGGCCTCGAGGGTGCCCGTGGTCACATTCAGCTGCGGGAAATCCATGTCCACCTGGGGGCGTCCGGGATACTGGACGCGTGAGCCGCCGAGGTTGATCGACGCAGGCCCGATTTTGGTCTGGTAATTGAGCTGGGAGCGGATCGTGGCGTTGGCCGCGACCGGGTTCACGGTGGTGTTGCGCTGAATCTGGGTGTTCTGCACCCAGTTGAGCCGCATCGTGAGCTTGGTCGTCTTCGAGAAATCCTGATTGTGGTTCCAGGTCCAGCTGTCGTTGTTGGTACCATTGCGCAGCGCCATGCGAGAATACGCGAGTTCGCCGGTAACGAACCGGTCGACCCACTTGTATCGCATCTCACCGTTCGTGCGAATGAATCCGGGGTCAACGTCGGAACTTCGTGCGCCGGAACGCCAGTCCATGGAGACCTCGGCGTTCATGTAATCGTTGATGGCGAAGAAATAGCCGATGTTCTGCACGCCGCGGCGGTACGACGGGCTGTTGCGGAACAGTTCGGCCACCCCGAAGTTGGGCGTGAGCATGCCGCTGCGGCGCCCGCTTCGTACGTCCTGAAAGAAGAACGGAATCCAGAACACCGGCACTTCGCCGATGTACAGCACGCCAGGGCGGGCCACCATCACGTTCTGCGACACGAACTTCACGTCGCGTGTGGTGAAGTGGAAATGCGGTTCCGCGTGATCGCAGTAGGTGAACGAGCCGTTCTTCGCGAACACGATATGGCGTCCGCTGACCAGCGTGTCGGAGAGAATCGTACTGCGCTTGGCCGTGAGGAACAGGCGCTGGCCGCTGACGACGCTTGTGCTGAAGGCACCCGTGAGCCCCTGCCGGGATTCCAGATCGTACTCGATCTGCCCGTTGGCCACGAAATCGTCGGCGTCCTGTGCCGCCGGATCGCGGAGCAGCACCGTGTCTCCGATCGCCACCACCTTCTTGGTGGAATCGTTGTACACGATGGAATCGCCGATGAGCATCGTCTGATCGCGCTGCACCGCCGAGGGCTTGCCCTTGAGCACCAGAACGCGCGTGGTGGCCGTGAACTTCACGACGTCGCCCTGATACTGCACCGCGCGATACCCCTCTTTCTCCATCAGCGCGCGCATGGCCGAGTCGGGCGCCGCCCACTGATACACACGTTGATCCTTCGAGAGCGCGCGGGTGCTGTCCTGCCCCTTTTCAGCGGGCCCCAACCCGGCCGGCGCCTGCGTCGGGCGCGTCTGGCGCTGCTGCGCCGCGGCATCGCGCACCACCAGATGCAGCCCCGCCAGC
>DCZC01000057.1:11594-12281 GCA_002331565.1 Gemmatimonas sp. UBA2094 | reverse complement strand
CCGGCGCGGTCCTCCCGTCGCTTGGCCGCAGCGGCCAGGCGCTTTCCCAGCGCATCGCCCCGCGCCCCCCCCTCCCGCCGCGACGGAACCGCCAGCTCGGCCGCCGCCGACGGTGTGGCTGCCCGCACGTCCGCGACAAGGTCGCAGATGCTCACGTCCACCTCATGCCCGACCGCGGAGACGGTGGGGACGGGGCATGCGGCGAGGGCGCGCGCCACCCGCTCGTCGTTGAACGCCCAGAGGTCTTCGCGGGAGCCGCCCCCTCGGCCGATAATGAGCAGGTCGGCATCCCCCCAGCGGCATAGCTGCTCGATCGCCCCGATCAGGGATTCCGGCGCGCCGTCGCCCTGCACCTTGGCGGGAATGATCACCAGCTCCACGTCGGCGCTCCGGCTGCGCGACACCGTGATGATGTCGTGCATGGCCGCGCCGTCCGGACTCGTGATCACCGCAATGCGCCGTGGAAAGGCGGGCAGCGGGCGTTTTCGGGCCGGATCGAGCAGGCCGTCCTTCTCGAGGCGCAGCCGCGTCTGCTCGAGCGCCTTGCGCCACAGCCCATCGCCCGCGGCCTCGAGGGCGCGGACAGAGAACTGGAGATCCCCGCGCACGGGCCACACGGTCATCTGCCCGAGGGCGAGCACCTCCATGCCGTCGTCGGGTGCCGCCGGCATGCGCTTCGCCGCCGAG
>DCZC01000057.1:11067-11375 GCA_002331565.1 Gemmatimonas sp. UBA2094 | reverse complement strand
CCTTGAGCGAGAAATACCAGTGCCCGTTGCGGTGCGCCTTGAAGTTGCTCACTTCACCTCGCACCCAGAGCGGCGGGAACGCCCCTTCGATGAGGTCCTTGGCGGCCGTCGTGAGCGTGTGTACGGCAATCGCCGCCTCTGGCGAGCTCCCCGGAGCCGCATCGGCAGACACCGACGGACCGTAACCGCTGGTGCGACGCGAGGCCATTTTCAGCGACTCCTCAGCGGGCGCTCAGTGTACGTTCCGCCGCGCGCACCGTATTGCGGAGCAGCATCGCGATGGTCATGGGCCCCACGCCACCGGGCAC
>DCZC01000057.1:4719-10898 GCA_002331565.1 Gemmatimonas sp. UBA2094 | reverse complement strand
GGCCCCACGCCACCGGGCACCGGCGTGATCTTCGACGCCACCTCCACGGCGCTCTCGAAATGGACGTCACCGCACAGCCGCGTCCCCTTCGCCTTTGTCGCGTCAGGCTTGGTGTTCATCCCCACGTCGATCACGACGGCACCGGGCTTGATCATGTCACCCGTGATCATTTCGGCGCGCCCGATCGCGGCAATGAGGATGTCCGCACGGCGCGTGTGGAACGCGAGGTCCCTGGTGCGGCTGTGGCACACCGTGACCGTGGCATCTCCGCCGGCCCGTCCCTGCACCAACAACGCGGCCATCGGCTTCCCCACGATGTTGCTGCGTCCGACGATCACCGCCTCGGCACCACGCGTCTCCACCCCGCTCCGCAGGAGCAGCTCGATCACCCCGGCGGGGGTACACGACACGAACCCGTCGGTGTGTCCGATGAGGAGCTTGCCGACGTTCACCGGATGGAACCCGTCAACATCCTTTTCTGGAAGAATGTGCCGAATGACCGTGTCGGGATCGATGTGCCGGGGCAATGGCATCTGCACGAGGATGCCGTGCACGGTCGGATCGGCGTTGAGCCGTTCGACCACCGCGAGCAGTGCATCCTGACTGGTGGTGGCCGGCAGGCGAATGGTTTCGCTTTGCATGCCCGCGGCCTTGGAGGCTTTCTCCTTGGCGCCGACATAGGTGGCGCTGGCGGCATCGTCGCCCACGAGCACAACGGTGAGCCCGGGTACCACGCCCCGCGCCGACAGTGCGACCACGTCGGATGCCACTTCGTTGCGGATCGCTTCCGCGATCGCTTTTCCATCGATCAGTTCAGCGCGCAAAATCCACCGCCCGGCTTTCACGAATGACCACGACCTTGATCTGGCCGGGATACTGCAACTCGGATTCGATGCGACGCGCGATTTCCTCGCTCATCGCGGTCATGCGCACATCGTCCACCTGTTCGGGCGTCACTACCACGCGCACCTCGCGGCCCGCCTGAATGGCGAACACCCGTTCGACACCGCGATAGCTCGAGGCGATCTTCTCGAGCCCTTCGAGACGCTTGACGTACGTTTCGAACGCTTCGCGACGCGCACCCGGACGGGAGCCGGAAATACCGTCGGCCGCCTGCACGAGCACAGACACCTCGCTCTCGTGCGGTACATCGTCATGGTGCGCCGCGATGCAGTTCACGACGAGCGGATTCTCCCCATACTTGGTGGCGACTTCCACCCCCAGCTGCACGTGCGTGCCTTCGTGCTCGTGGGTGAGCACCTTGCCGATGTCGTGCAACAGCGCGCCGCGCTTGGCGAGTGCCACATCGAGACCGAGTTCGGCCGCCATCATGCCGGCCAGCCACGCCACTTCCTTGCTGTGGGCGAGGATATTCTGACCATAACTGGTGCGCCACTTCATGCGCCCGATGAGCTTGATGAGCTCGGGGTGCAGTCCCGCCACGCCGACTTCGTACGCGGCCCGTTCGCCCGTCTCCACGATGGCGGCGTCGACCTCTTTGTGCGCCTTCGCCACCACTTCCTCGATGCGCCCGGGATGGATGCGGCCGTCGCTCACCAGTTTTTCCAGCGCGAGGCGCGCGGTTTCGCGCCGCACCGGATCGAAGCAGGACACCACGACCGTATCGGGCGTGTCGTCGATGATGACGTCCACCCCGGTCGCCAGTTCGAACGCGCGGATGTTGCGCCCCTCTCGCCCGATGATGCGCCCCTTCATCTCGTCGTTGGGCAGCGCCACCGCCGACACCGTGCTCTCGGCCGTGGTTTCGGCCGCCACGCGCTGCACCGCCAGCGCCACGATCTTCTTGGCTTCGCGTTCCGCGTTGCGCTTGGCCGACTCGCGGATCTCCCGCAATCGGCTGGCCGCGTCGGCCAAGGCTTCGTCTTCGAGCCGTCGGATGAGCTCGGCTTTCGCCTGGTCTGCGGACAGACCGGCCAGCTGCTCCAGCCGTCGCCGCTCGTCGGCAATGAGACGCTCGAGCTCCTGCTCACGCACCCCCGCCGCCTGCTCGCGCCCGCCGAGGTCCTTGCCGCGACGCTGCAATTCCTGCTCGCGTCCATCGAGGGACTCGCGCGCGCGGTCGAGTTGTGCCTCGCGCTCGACGATCCGCTTTTCCTCGCGCTCGACTTCTACGCGCCGCTGGCGCACTTCCTGTTCCTGCGCTTCGCGAAGCTGCAGCAGCTCCTCGCGGCCGGTAACCACGGCCCCCTTGCGGATATTCTCCGCCTCACGGCCGGCCTCTTCGAGAATGCGCGTGGCCGTTTCCTCGGCCGTTGCCTTCGCGCGCTGCTGGGCGACGAGCTCCGCCTGTCGACCCGACTTGCGTCCGACGACGAAGCCAAGGACAGCCGCGATTACACCCAGGGCGCCGATGAGCGCCGCGAGGGGGAATTCTCCCATGGGGATTTATACTCCACCGCGCCAGCGCGGGTTGGATCGTGAGCCGCAGGATCTATCGTTCGGACGCCCACCAACGGCGACCGCCGGGAATGGCTGCTGCGCCAGCTGGCGCGCATCCCGTCGGCCGGCCCGCCGCGAGCCGTTCCACAGATAGTACGGAACGGCGGAAGGGGCCGCAACAGGGGCCGTCATGGACCCCAGCCCACGCGGTCCGGGCTACGCGGTTCCCAGGTCGTCCCCCCGCTTGGCGGGGGGCAGCAGGGGCCGGATATCCGACGCCAGCTGCTTCATGTCTCCCGTGACCCCTTCCAACGACGCCCGCTCGCGGAAGAGTTCATCGGTGATCTGCAGCGCCGCCAGAATGGCCGCCTTCTGCGTTTCCATGGACGTACCGCCGCTCAGGATCGACCGGATTGTCCGGTCCACATGCTCGGCCACGGCCCTCGTGTGCTCCGGCGACGCCTCGGTGCGCAGGGTGTACTCATCGCCCATGATGCGCACCTTCACGACCGTCCGCTGCTCCATCATCGCTCGGCTCCTTGCTGCATCTGCTGGCGGAGGAACCGGACACGCTCACTCAGCTGGCCCGTCTTCTCCCTCGCGTCGTGGAGGCGCGTGCGGAGTCGTTCATTCTCGCGGGCCAACTCCTGATCCAAGGCCTCCGGCGTCGCCTTGGCCGAGACCTCGGCGAACGCGACCTGCACCCGCTCTACGTCAGCGCGCGCCGCCGCCAACTGCGCCTCGAGGGTACGAGCCTCCACCACCGCCGCATCCCGCGAGGCCTGCGTATCCTCGGCATGCTGACGCACCTCGTCCAACTTGCCCGTCATCCCGGCGAGGATCTGCTCCAGTTCTCGCGAACGCGCTTCCGCGGCGAGCGCCCGCCGACGGAAGCCCGCCAGTTGGTCGCTCAGGTTCCGCACGAGCGTTTCCAGCTCGCGAAAGGCGGCTATTTCAGGACGCACGAGGACGGATACCCAGTTCCTTGTCGAGAATGTCGAGGACACGGGACCGGCGCCCCTCGATCTCCTTGTCACGCAGGGTGCGCTCCGGATGGCGCCACGTCAACCGCCACGCCAAGCTGCGCATGCCGGCCGGGATTCCCGTCCCGCGGAACTCATCGAACAACTCCACCCGCTCGAGCAGTTCCCCGCCCGCCGCCTTCAGTGTCGCCTCGACGGTCGCCGCCAAGGTTGTGTCGGGCACCACCAAGGCGAGATCGATCTCGGCCGCGGGCGTAGTCGGCAGCGGCGCGAAACGCACTGCGCGGGTGGCGCCGGATTCACGTTCTGCCGGTGCGTGCGCGTGCGCACGCGCCGCCGCGACATCGTCACTCGACAACTCGCCCAACGCAACCTCCACCCCCCACGCGTCGCTCGCCCACACGGGCTTGTCGACGGACACCTGCTCCACCCGCCCGACGACACCCACGCCGTCGATCTCGATTGCCCAGACCACCGGCGCGGCCGCGGCGGTCAGCCGAACCGCCCGACCCGGAAACGCGGCGACCGCAATTCGCTCCGCGAGTTCCTTCGCATCCCAGACGTCGAAGGCAGCCGGCTCAGGCTCCGTGAAATGCGCTGGGCGGCGGGCACCCATGAGCAGCGCGCCGACGCGCATTTCCTCGCTCGGCAGACGGTCTGCTCGCGGGATGAAGACGTTGCCGATCTCGAACAGGCGCAAATTGCCCTGCATGCGCGAGAGGTTGTACTCCGCGCGCCGCGCCAGCGTGTCGAGGACCGAGGCGCGCAGAAATGGTTCGTCCTCCGCGAGCGGATTACGCACGCGTGGGCTGTGCTCGTCGCCGCTCGCCGTAAATGGCATCGGCCGGGTTTCGGCCAATCCGGCGCCCACCAGCAGGTCGCGTACCCGACGCGACGCGAGATGGAGCGGATGATCCGGCGCCGTACCTGGACGGAACGGCCGCAGTTCATCCGGGAGCGCATCGAATCCAACGAGGCGCGCGACTTCTTCGATGAGATCGACCTCGAGCAGCAGATCGTGACGCCACGACGGCGCGTGCACGGCCAACGCTTCGCCGTCAGATGTCACCACACACCCAAGCGACTCGAGGCGACGCACGATCTCCTCGGTAGACACAGCGATCCCCAACAGGCGGGCCAGACGCGCGGGCCGCAACGTGACGGCCGCACGCGGCGCCGGCGCTGCTCCCGCGTCGAGGATTTCCACCACGTCGCCACCTGCCACCTGTGTGATGAGCGCCGCGGCGAGACGTGCGACCTGCTGCGTGTCCCCGGCGTCGATGCCGCGCTCGTAACGATAGCTCGCATCGGTGTTGAGACCGACGGCCTTTCGCACCTTCCGCACGAAGCGCGTATCGAACACCGCCACCTCGAGGAGGACGTCGGTCGTGGCCTCGGTCACCTCGCTTTGCAATCCGCCCATCACCCCCGCGAGCGCCACGGGTGCGGCGCCATCGCAGATGCACACGGTACCCGCATCGAGCGCACGCTCGGCGCCGTCGAGCGTGACGATTCGCTCGCCCTCCCGTGTAGCCCGCACGACAATGGCGCGGTCCGACAGCGTCGCCAGATCGAACGCGTGCACCGGCTGGCCGAGGCCGTGCAGCACGTAGTTCGTGGCATCGACGACGTTGCTGATGCTGCGCGCCCCAATGCCGTCGAGCCGCTGCTTGAGCCACTCGGGACTCGGCCCGACCTTCACGCCCTTGATGATCACCGCAACGTACCGCGGGCACGCGTGTGTGTCCGCTATCGTCACGGCCGCGTACCTTCCCTGCACCGTCGTGGCACCGCAGGTGGCCGCCAGCGTGGCCGGCGCGCTCGTAATGTCCGCGGGCGCGTGACGCATGGCGACCCCGATGATGGCACTCACCTCGCGCGCCACTCCGACATGCGACAGCAGATCGGGGCGATTGGGCAGTACGTCGAGATCGAGCCGGGCATCGGCGGCTTGCAACACCTCGAGAATCGGCGTTCCCGGCGGCACGGCCGTCTCGAGCGCGAGAATGCCGTCGTGCTCATCGCCCAACCCCAGTTCGCGCGCGGAACAGAGCATGCCGTTGGAGGTCTCGCCCCGGATCTTGCGCTTTTCGATTTTGAGTCCGTTCGGCATCACGGTGCCCGTGCGTGCGAACGGATACTTGTGCCCCGCCACCACGTTGGGGGCGCCGCATACCACGTCGAGCAGCGTGCCGCTGCCGTCGTCGACCTTCGTCACCCAGAGGTGGTCCGAATTGGGGTGGCGTCCCGCCTCGACCACCTGGGCCACCACGAACGCCGACAGATGCGCGCCCAGCGACTCGATATTATCGAGCGTGACACAGTGCCGGCTCAGCGCGTCGCCGATCTCCTGCGCGCTGAGCGTATGCGGAACGAATTGCTTGAGCCACTCGTGCGAAACAATCATCGAGCGAACTGCTCCAAGAAGCGGACGTCTGAGTCGTAGAGAATGCGGATGTCGTTCACGCCGTAGCGCGACATGGCGATGCGTGCCGGACCCATACCGAAGGCCCAGCCGGTGTACTTCTCGCTGTCGAGGCCGGCAGCCTCGATGACGTTGGGATGCACCATGCCGCAGCCGAGGATCTCCACCCAGCGCAGTCCCTTGCCGTCGCCGAGGTCGACCTCGACGTCCATCTGCGCGCCGGGTTCGACGAACGGAAAGTACGACGGCCCGAACCGCACGCGACGCGACGCTCCGTAGAAGCGGCGCGCGAACTCGGCAAGGGTGGCCTTGAGATCGACGAAGCTCACTCCCTCGTCGATGGCGAGCCCTTCGAGCTGCATGAACGCCGG
>DCZC01000057.1:4329-4551 GCA_002331565.1 Gemmatimonas sp. UBA2094 | reverse complement strand
GCCCTTCGAGCTGCATGAACGCCGGGGCGTGCGTGGCGTCGAAGAAGTCGCGGCGGTACACCTGCCCGGGCGCCAGCACGCGCACGGGCGGCGCGAACCGTTGCATGGTGCGCACCTGTACAGGCGACGTATGCGTGCGCAGCAGCGTGTCTTCGCCAAGGTACAGCGTGTCGTGCAACTCCATAGCTGGATGATCGGCCGGGAAGTTGAGCGCGCCGAAGT
>DCZC01000057.1:3782-4162 GCA_002331565.1 Gemmatimonas sp. UBA2094 | reverse complement strand
AGTTGAGCGCGCCGAAGTTGTACCACTCCGTTTCCGCCTCGGGCCCGAGCGCGATGGTGAAGCCGAGTTCGCGAAAGATCTCACAGATCTCGTCGATGACGAGCGTGACCGGGTGCAACGACCCACGCCACGCCCTGCGAGCGGGCATCGACGCGTCGAACGCCTGCGTTCCGGAGGCGGCTGCCTGACGCGCGCCAAAGGCGTCGAGCGCGTCCTGAATGGACGTCTTGAGCGTGTTGAACGCCGATCCGGCAGTGCGGCGATCCTCGGCCGGAAGGGCGCGCAACGCCCCCTGCAGCGAGGCGAGGCGATCGTCCTTGAGGGCGTTCAACTGGCCCTTGGCCACGTCGAGGCGGGTCGCGGGATCGAGCCCATCGAGC
>DCZC01000057.1:3235-3560 GCA_002331565.1 Gemmatimonas sp. UBA2094 | reverse complement strand
GCGAGGTAATCGGAGAGGATCACGAGGGGATTCGGAAACGGGAGCACGAAGGGCCGGCATCTTTCGACGCCGGCCCTCCAATTTACACCACTCGGTGCGCCGTGTGACGCACCGGGACGCCGGGTGGCTTACGCCGCCGCGGCGGCCTCGAGCGCCTTGCGGGCCTGAGCCGCGATGGCCGCGAAGGCCTCGGGCTCGCGCACCGCGAGGTCGGCCAGCACCTTGCGGTCCACTTCGAGACCGGCGGCATGCAAGCCGTTGATGAACGCGCTGTACGACATGTCGTGCATGCGGGCCGCAGCGTTGATACGCACGATCCAGAGGC
>DCZC01000057.1:2741-3054 GCA_002331565.1 Gemmatimonas sp. UBA2094 | reverse complement strand
TCCAGAGGCGACGGAAGTCGCGCTTCTTGTTCTTGCGATCGCGGTACGCGTAGCGCCAACCGCGCTCCACGGTTTCCTTCGCAGCCTTCCACAGCTTGGAGCGGCCACCGAAGGCGCCCTTCGCATGCTTGAGGATCTGCTTCTTACGCTTGAGGCGAACGACGTTTGATTTGACGCGTGGCATGGTGGTTTATCCTCAGGCCACGAGAAGACGCTTGATGCGCTTCGCTTCGCCGTTGGTCTCCACGATCGTGGGACGGCGCAGGTCGCGCTTCTTCTTGCCCGACATCTTGGTCAGGATGTGGCTCTTGTA
>DCZC01000057.1:0-2514 GCA_002331565.1 Gemmatimonas sp. UBA2094 | reverse complement strand
TGGCGCCGCTGTGGGTCTTCATCTTCGGCATGTTTTGCTCGCGTCAGCGGTCAACCGCCCCGATGTGGGACAGCGTGTTCTGGGTCCTCGCACCGATCACCCGAGGGTGATCACTTCGGCGCGAGAATCATCGTCATCGACTTCCCTTCCATGGTGGGCGCGCTCTCGATCTTGGCCAGATCGGCGAGTTCCTGCGAAACCCGCTCGACCACCGCGCGCCCCAGTTCGGGGTGGGCGATCTGACGGCCGCGGAACATGAGCGTCACCTTCACCTTGTTGCCCTCTTCGAGGAATTTCCGCGCGTGGCGGGTCTTCGTATCGAAGTCGTGATCGTCGATCCCAGGGCGGTACTTCACTTCCTTGAGATGGATCACGTGCTGCTTCTTCTTCGCGAGTCGGGCCTGCTTGGCCTGTTCGAACTTGAACTTGCCGTAGTCCATGATGCGAACCACGGGGGGCCGAGCGGCCGCCGCCACTTCGACGAGATCGAGACCGAGCTCCTGCGCCATGGACAACGCCGTGTCCACCTCGAGGATCCCCAGCTGGCTGCCGTCGGCACCGATCACGCGAACGGGACTGATCCGGATCTGCCGGTTCACCCGTGGCGGACGCTTCGTCGAATCCTGAATAGTGCGTACTCCGGTAGAAGAAACAGAAAACGCGGACCCCGTGAGGAATCCGCGTCGAATACGGCACGATGTCCGGTAACCGCACACCATGGGCGCGGCCGGACCTGCCAATTACGATGGACTCCAGCAGCACACCTCGGGAGGACACAGCCTCACGCGAGGGCCGAAGGGTGGGCGGGGCATCGATGCCTCGCCGCTTCTCGATTGTGAAATGCAACAACAACATGGTAAACCTAGACACCACCAGGCTCAGGTCAAGGGCTGGCCGCTGATCGGCCGGCCGTCAATCGGCCAGACGGTACGCCTTGCCGTCGTGCCCCACCCGTCCGAACCCGACATGGGCATCGTGCTCGAACACGACCTGCCAATCGTCGCGCACCGCTTCCGCCAGTAAGGCCCGCTTTGACTCCAGCGTCACCAACGGCTCGACATCGTACCCCATGATCCAGGGTAGGGGCAGGTGGTGTGCCGTGGGCACGAGATCCCCCAGAAAGCACAGAGTCTCCCCCGCCGAGCGGATCAGCACACTCTGGTGGAACGGCGTGTGCCCGGGGGTGGGGCGGACCTCGATCCCGGGGATGATCGTGCTCACCCCTTCCACGAACTGAAAACGGCCGGCCGCGACGATCGGCGCCCAGTTGGCCGGGAAGTAGCTAGCGGTCGTTCGCTCGTTCGGGTGCTCCGCATAGGCCCGCTCCCCCGCCTGCACGACATACCGGGCGTTGGGGAATGCCGGGAGGAGCTCCCCGGTCGGCGCCCGCCACGTGTTGCCACCCGCGTGATCGAAATGCAGATGGGTATTGATGACCAACGTCACGTCGTCGGTGCTGAAGCCGGCCGCCTTGATCCCGTCCTCGAGGGCGGTACGCCCCTCGCCGCCCCGGTTCTCGATGGCGTAGATGTCGTGGAACTTGGGCGTCTCCTTGTTCCCCGACCCCGTATCCAGCAGCACCAGCCCATCGTCATGCTCGACGAGCAGGCATCGCATCCCGAGCGGAATGCGGTTTTTCTCGTCGGCTGCGATGCGCCGCGACCACAGCGTCTTGGGCACCACGCCGAACATCGCACCGCCATCCAGCTGCTGTCCGCCCGCCTGAATGGCGTGCACGCGGAACCGCCCGACCATGCGGGTGTCGAGCAGCGGTCCCGGATACGCATACTGCGAAAACGCGTCGCTCACGCGATGTAGTCCTCTGAAGCGGGAAGTGGGAAGGCCCGGCGGCGGCGATCACTCGCGCTACGGTGTCTTCGAGGCCCCCGCGGAGCGAGGAGCGCCTCGAGCTCGGGCCACGTCCGGATACCGTCCCGCTCGGCGATGCGCAGCATGCGACAGAGGGCGTGCGCCGTGGCGAGGGCATCCCCGGCCGCGCGGTGGCGCGCCTCGATCTCGATGTTGAAGTAGCGCGTGACATGATCGAGCGAGCGTCGCGGCAAGTCGGGCAGGAGTGCCTTGGCCAGTTTCACCGTGCAGAGCCGCGGCCCCGAGAGCTCGTGCCCCGCCCCGCGCCGCAGCTCCTCGCTCACGAACCGCCAATCGAAGCTGGCGTTGTGAGCCACGAACACCGATCCGCTCAACCGGCCGAGGATCTGCGGTGCCACGTGCCGGAAGCACGGCTGCTCCCGCACCATTTCCCAGCTGATCTGCGTCAGCGCCGTGATGTACGGCGGAATGGGCCGCTCCGGGTTGACGAGCTGGCTGTACACCTCGGCCACTTCACCGCCGCGCACCTGCACGATGGCGATTTCGGTGATGCGGTCGCCGCCAGCGGCGCGCGTGCCGGTCGTTTCGACGTCGACCACCGAAAAGGCGATGTCGGCGAGCCGCGCCATCGGGAGCTCGGCAGCGGGGGCCCGCGCTGCGGCCAGCGACGCTGCCGGCGGCGTG
>DCZC01000105.1:3830-4979 GCA_002331565.1 Gemmatimonas sp. UBA2094 | reverse complement strand
CTGATCGGCGAGCACGGCCCGCGCCACCGCGGCGGCGCGACGGGCGACGAGCATGGCGCCCTGCAGCTCGCTCACGGCACCGCCGGCGACGTTGAGGCTCTTCGAGAGGTCGTTGCGCAGCAGTGCGTCGCGCACGGCGAGGCACACGTCGCGCGACACATTGCGCTGCGCTTCCACGGTGTTGGCGCCGAGGTGCGGCGTGAGCAGCAGGTTGGGCGCTTTGCGCAGCGGGCTGTCGGCGGCGAGCGGTTCAGCGTCGAACACGTCGAGGGCGGCGCCGCGCAGCTGTTCACTTTCGAGTGCGGCGAGGAGCGCAGCTTCGTCCACGATGCCGCCGCGCGCCATGTTCACCACCACCGAGCGGTTGGGGAGGCGCGCGAGTTCACGCTTGCCGATCATCCCCTTCGTTTCGTCGGTGAGCGGCACATGCACCGTGAGGATGTTCGTTTCGTGCAGCAGCGCATCGAGACTCGGCGCGCGACGCACGCGCAGCGCGATGAACCGTTCGTCGGCGATGTACGGATCGTACCCGACCACCGTCATGCCGAACGCGTGCGCGCGCGTGGCGACTTCACTGCCGATGCGGCCGAGTCCCACGATGCCGAGCGTCTTGCCCTTGAGTTCGCGGCCGAGAAAGGTGTTGCGATCCCACCGGCCGTTCTCCATCACCGATTGTGCGCGCGGAATCTGGCGCAACAGGCCGATGGCGGCGCCGAAGAACAGCTCGGCCACGGCGACCGTGTTGCCGGCCGGCGCGTTGATGACGGCGATGCCGAGCGACGTGGCGACATCGACGGCCACGTTGTCCACGCCCACGCCCGCGCGCCCCACCACCTTGAGTTTCGTGCCGGCCTTGAGGACTTCGGGGCTGATGCGCGTCGCGCTGCGCCCGACGATGGCGTCGTAGTCGCCGATGCGGGCGAGCAACTCGTCCTTCGGCAGCGTGGGCACTGCGTCCACCTGCAGCTGGGGCTCGGCGGCAAGAAGGGCGAGCCCTTCGGGATCGACATCGTCGGTGACCAGGACGCGGAACATTGAGGCTCTGTAAAAGGGATCGCGCGCAACGCCACAGGTAAAGCTAACGGGAGCGGAGAGTGTTTCGGGAAACGGCGGCGAACAGCGGTACGGCGGCAGCTCGGAGGGCGGAAA
>DCZC01000105.1:913-3572 GCA_002331565.1 Gemmatimonas sp. UBA2094 | reverse complement strand
GTCCGTCGTGCCGCGTTTATATCCCCAGCTGCCGCCGGATCGTGTCGCGCAACTCGACCAGCGTTTCGTCGGACGCGGCGGGCGAATCGTCGCGCACGTGGATTTCCACGCCGTCGGCGATGCCGATGCGGCGCCAGCTGGCGACGGGGTTGGCGCTCTGCTGCACCGGGTCGACGTGCAGCGAGAGGGCCGGCGCGAGCGACGTGGCGACGCGGCGTTCGAGGGCGTCGCCGGTGGTTTCCTTCATTTCCACCTTGATCGCGTCGAGCGTCTGGCCTTCGCGCTGCCGGATCTTGATGGCGAGCAGCTGGAGCAGGTGCCGATAGCCGTACGTGGCCGCCGTGCCCGCGCCTTCGGGGCGATCGAGCAGGCCGTTGGCAACGTAGAAGCGCACGGCGCGCGCACTGGGCACCGCGCGCGCACTCGCGTTGGTCGGCTTCACACCGGCGCTGTCGACGAGTGCCGCTGCGTGCGCCGCGAGACCGCGCGCGTTCCACGGAGCGTGGCGCGCGTGGACGCGCAGGAGGGGGACGGGAGACTCGGCCATGGGAGGGCAAATATACCCTCACGTTGGCGGCGGTGCGCGGCGGGGATGACAGCGGCACCGCGGAAGCTCGAGGGGCGGAAGCCTTTGGCGGGACAGGGTTGGTGCTACGCCGCGGCGATGGTTCGCGCGGCGAACGCCTTCAGCACCGCCACGAACTGCTCCGCGGCTTCCTCGTGGGGCAGATCGCCGCTCGGAAAGGCGGCGAATTCGGCGTGCGGGGCGCGGGCGCGGATTTGTGCGGATTCCTTGTACGGCGTCTGGCTCGCTTCCGCGCCCCAGGCGATGAGCAGCGGGCATGCGACGTGCGCGATGCGCTCCCGGATGTCCCAGTTCAGCTGCATGCCCACGAAGGCGGCCGGGGCGTAGCGGGCATTGGGCTGGTTGGCGCTCAGCCAGTACAGCGCTTCGGCGGTCTCGTCCAGGCCGTGGGCGTAGATGCCCTTGAGGAAGAAGCGGATGCTGGGGCGCGAGACGAGGGCATCGAAGAACACACGACCGAGCGCCGGCGCGCGAAAGAGCGTTTCGATTATGCCGAACGCGGCGCCGCCCTGATGAATGAGTCGCGACACGCCGCCGGGGCCGATGGCCACCACGCCGCGTACGAGGTGCGGGTAATCGGCGGCGAGTGCGATGGCGTAGGTGCCCCCGAGCGAACTGCCCACGAGCAGCGCGGGCGCCCCCACCACTTCCACGAGAAAGTCGTGGAGGAGTTCGAGGTAGAGTTGGGCCGTGTAGCGCACGGCGGGGCGATCGGAGGCGCCGAAGCCAAGCAGGTCGAGCGCGAAACAGTGCTGCCCGTGCATGGCGGGTATGGTGTTCCGCCATTCGGCGCTCCACGCGGCGGCGTGGATGGAATGCACGAATACCATGGGCCCGCTCGCGGCACCGGGCTCCGCGGCGCGCTCGACGTAGGCGATGCGCGAACCGCGCCACGTCCAGAACTGGCGAACCCCACCCAAGGGGTTCGGCAGGCGCGATGTGTCGGAGGCGCGGTGCACCTCGGTGTGCTGGGGCATACGGATCCTCTCAGAGGTCGACGTCGCCCGCTGATGCATGCACGAATCGCGCTCGTCGATGCCGACTCGCCTGGCCGCCCGTGTGACACTCCCCAGTATCACCCACCACCCACCGGAACGACCAGACGATTGTGTCGGCGCGACTGCGCGATCGTGCCCGCTCTCGAGGAGCGGTGTTTAGCGGTACGGGCTGCGGTGCTGTCGTGGCCCCGCGGCCGTCTCCGCCTGTTACTCCCTGCCGCTCGTGGCGAACGCGGTGCGCACTCCGACGGTCGACGCGTAGTTCGCGATGGTCGCGAGATCCACGGGTTTTTCGAGGAAGTGCAGCGCGCCCAGTCGGAACGAAGCCTGACGATTGGAATCGTCGGGATACGCCGTCAGAACGAGCACCATCGCATCGGGGGAGAGCATGCCGGCGAGGGCCATGACCTGCAGCCCACCGTCCCGCTTTCCGCCAAGGCGGAGGTCTGTCACGATCAGATCGAACCGCTGCGTGCGCAGCTTGTCGAGTGCCTCAGGTAAAAACTCGGCCGACGTCACCGTGTTCCCATCCACTTCGAACAGCTCGACGAGGACGTCCCGAATGCTCTGCTCGTCCTCGACGACCAGTACGGCGCGTGTTGCCACTTCGGTCTTCATGCCGACCCTTAGTGCGAGAACCGGGCCGGGAAATGGTATACTCACACAAGTCATTGATTTGCAGAGCTTTGCAATACGTCGATATCACTAACATGCTCTTCGGGAGGTGCCCGGAAACCGTTCACCTCGGCGGGTCTGTACGAAAATCGGGCGATCGCATGTTCCCCCGTTTCGCTACTCGACCCCGTACCGTTTCAGCTTTTCGAGGAGCGTGGAGCGGGCGATGCCGAGGGTCTTGGCGGCAGCTGACCGATTTCCGTCCACTGCGGCGAGGGCAATGCGGATCGCCTCCCGTTCGGCGTCCTCGAGTGTGCGCGGCTGGGCGGCGTGGCGCCCGGTGGGCGGGGCCGGGAGGTCGCCGGGGAGCCCCAGATGCCCCACGTCGATGGGGGCCGACCCGGCCAGAATCGCCGCGCGCCAGAGCGTGTTCTTGAGTTCGCGGATGTTGCCCGGCCAG
>DCZC01000105.1:384-739 GCA_002331565.1 Gemmatimonas sp. UBA2094 | reverse complement strand
TCGCGGATGTTGCCCGGCCAGCGGTAGGCTGCCAAGGCATCCTGGGCGGCGCGGGTGAGCGACGCGCCCTTGGGGAGAAAGCGCTGCGCCATGGGCAGGATGTCGTCCGGGCGGGCGCGGAGCGGGGGCAGGGTGAGGGTGAGCACCTGCATGCGGTAATAGAGGTCGGCGCGGAACCGGCGGTCGGCCACGGCGTCGGCCAGCGGCTGGTGCGTGGCGGCGATGATGCGCGCGTTCGAGCGCAGCATGGTCGTGCCGCCCAACCGGCGGAATGTGCGTTCCTCGAGCACCTTGAGCAGGCGCGGCTGCACCTCCTGCCCAAGCTCCGCGATCTCGTCGAGGAACACCGTGCCCT
>DCZC01000105.1:0-224 GCA_002331565.1 Gemmatimonas sp. UBA2094 | reverse complement strand
ATCTCGTCGAGGAACACCGTGCCCTCGCCGGCCACCTCCAGCAGGCCGCGCTTGGCTTGCCGCGCATCGGTGAACGCGCCCCGTTCGTGGCCGAACAGTTCACTTTCGAAAAACGTCGTCGACAGGCTGGCGCAGTTGATCTCCACGAACGGCGATTGCTTCCGGGCCGAACGATCGTGGATCTGCCGCGCGACATACCCCTTGCCGGTGCCGGTTTCCCCCTG